>CAIUQW010000297.1 GCA_903901395.1 uncultured Chlorobiales bacterium
GTTCGACAGGTTCGGACCTACCGCGCCGCCGCTGGCGCCGATCTGATGACAGACCATGCATCCTTTCTGGTCGTACAGCGCCTTGCCCGCGGCAATCTGCTGCTCCATGCTCATGTCGGTGATCACCGGAATGTTCTTCGGAATATCCGGCGACACGAGATCCTGCATGAAGTAGTTGACCACCACATCCACATCTGACTTGTTCGTATCCTGAACGGTCTGTTTGTTCAGGTTGAACTTCGGCATGGTGATCTTCGCCTTGACGGTTGCAAGCTTCAGGCCGAGGTTCGGCATCTGCTGCAACAGCGGACGGATCACGTCAGGATTGGCAAGGAAGCCGCGAATCCACTTCTCCTGCAACTTGCTGCCCGCGAAGGTCAGGTTCGGAGCGTAATCCTGGCCGATACCCTTGATCGTGTGGCAGTTGGTGCACTTGACCGTCTCGATCACTTTGGCGAAGTCACCAGTGAACTGATACGGCGTGACCTTGGCCATTTTGTCGATTTCCGATTTCGACGGCACGAGGAAACGGGTCGGCACGTTCGAGTCGGTAAATCCGTAGAGCACGCCAGCCAGCTCGTTGATCTCCTTTTCCGACAGACGGAAGTTCGGCATACGCAGTCCAAGACGGAAGCCTCTCGGGTCTCTGAGCTTCTGCTTGAGGTAGCTCAGGCGGTCGTTCGAGATGGTCTTCTTCATCTTGCCGAAGTCGAGCAGCTCGACCGGCTTGCTGCCGATGGAGGTCAGCTCGGTACCGATCTTCTCCTTCATCTCGTCGCTCCTCAGGAAGGTGACGCCCTGCGCTCTCAGCGACGGCGCGACCTGCACCTGCTCCATGCCCTCGATCTTGTGGCAGCCGTAGCAGCCGTACTGCTGGATGATGTCCTTGCCCTTCTTGATCGAAGCCGCATCGATCGTCTGCGGAGTGGTGTAGTTCATTTCACCATCGTCATCCGTGAAGGTGCTGACGATATACTCGACCAGACCGTTGATCTCCTGATCGGTGAAGGTGAACTGAGGCATCCTTTCGGTCGCGGAGTACTGGCGCGGATTCTTGATCCAGTTGAAGAGCCAGGTCTTGTTGACCTTGCCGCCAACCTTGCTCAGCTCGGGAGCATACATCTTGACATGGTTGCCGCCTCGTCCGCTGGTTACATGGCAGAGGTTGCAGCGAGCCTGGCTCCAGAGCACCTTGCCCTGTTCGACCAGATCTGCGTTCGGCGTTTCGGTCGAATAATCGTTATCGTGCCTGGTCGTGCCGGACATGCTGAAGAGGTAGTCGGCAACCGCCTCGGCCTGATCCTTCGTGAAGAAAAACTTGGGCATGCGGGCCATCGACGAATACTTTTTCGGATCCATGAGCCAGTTGACCGCCCACGAGTAGTTCACTTTGGTGCCAACCTTGGTCAGCTCGGGACCTACGTCGCCAATGCCTTCGTAGCCGGGAATCTTGTGGCAGCTGTAGCAGCCATACTTCCTGATCAGCTCGGTGCTCTGGATGAGGCTTTCAGCGCCGCGCAGATCCTTGATGTCGCCGTGGCAGTTCAGGCACGATGTCTGCGTCATGCCGCCCTTGAGCAGCGGCTCTTCCCAGTACTCGACGTCGCCATGCGCTTTTTTGATGGTCGTCGTGGCGCGTCCCTGACCGCGATGGCAGAAGGTACAGCCAAACTTGGCCGGATCATGGTTGCCGAGGTAGATGAAGCTCAGCGGATGCTTTGCGAACGGCTGTTTCGCATTCACGTCACGAGTATCTTCCATGCCGGCGTGACAGGATTCACAACGATCAGCCTTGTTGGCATCGTTGATCATGCGCTGGCGGATTTCGATAGGAGCCGTGTCATTGTTGGCGATACGCTCTTTCTTGTCGAGCAGAGGCTTCTGGAGCGCCTCGATCTGAGCCTCGATCGCAGGAATATCACCCATGAGCTTCAGCTGCTCCTGCTGCAACGGCTCCATCTGCGCCTGCATCGCCTTGCCAGCCTTGTCGACGGCGTCGATCTGCTTCTGCAGCGCATCCAGCTTTGCCTTGTCAGCGGGCTTCTGGTTCTTGGTGAAGTAATATTCCGTTTCGAGATACTGTCCGCGCAGCATCTGCATGGACTTCTGGTTCGCCGCTACTTTCGTCCTCAGGCCGTCGAGCGTCGCGGAAATCTGCAAATAACGGTCGTGAACCTCTTTTTTCTTGAAGTTCTCCTGCGCCTGAGTCAGCTGTGCCTTCAAAGCCGCAAGCTTCTGGGCATCGCCGGAGGTCTGGAAATCCTTGACCGCCTGATCGTACTCTTTCTGGAGCTTTTCACGCTTGAGCGATTTGTACTCTTGCTGAAAGTTCTTCCAGGGTCGCAGGCCGAATTCGTCATCCCAGATCACCCAGACCGAAAGGCCAAGCAGGGCTACGCTCAGAATAGCGAAGATGTAGCCCCGGTAGGATGCTTTTTTGTTGTTGTCATTCTCCATGTTCTACAGAATTAAGGATGGGCAATTGCAATATGACCGGTTGACACGGAATTGCGTCAACCAATGCTCAAAAGTTCAGTCCTCCGGGTACAAACCAGATAATCCAGACATACTTGATCAGGAATACCAGCCTGAGAATCATTTTAATCGGAATCGCCATCATGGTAACGAACAGGAATGCTGTTATCAGGTATCGGGTCATACCCAACTCCGCAAGAAATTCAGGGCACTTTTTCTTGAAATACTTGTAGGGAGCGACCATGCCAGCAACAAGGTATCCACCCACAGCGACCATGCCGACAAAGAATCCGCCCCATGAGCGTGAATCGATTCCGATGATGGTGGACAAATCCCGCGTCGGCTCGAACACGACTCGCTGCGTGTCCCACTCCTGCCAGGGCCAGTACCAGAGCCATCCGGGACCTCTGAAGAAGACGCCAATGACGATGAGCAGCAGCCAGAGCACGAAAAAGCCGAACGAGAAGGTCAGAATCGAATATTTCCTTTCGGAGAAGGTGTAGTAACCGTTTCCTTTCGGATTGATATCGATATAGGGAATCGCGATCAGGCCGACGATGATCAGCGAGGGCAGCACCACGCCAGCAAGCCACGGATCGAAGTAAACGAGCAATTCCTGCAGGCCGAGGAAGTACCATGGAGCCTTCGCCGGGTTCGGCGTGATCGTCGGGTTGGCGATCTCTTCGAGAGGCGCATCCACCCAGACAGACCAGATGGTGAGTCCGACCATGACGACCAGCGAAATGATCAGCTCGATGCGAACGAGCGGCTTGTAGGTATCAACATCCGTGTCGTTCTCACCGTCAACGGCATAACCGGTAGCTTTGAGCTTGTCGTTCTGGAATGCCTGCTGGAAAGCCCAAACCATGAAAAAGCTCACCAGCACGATCATGATCACGATGGCGATATTGTCAGGCTTGGTTATGATTTCAATAAATGGATTCATAGTCTCCTTTCCTTGTCAGTTATTTTGAGGTCTTGAAATACCGCCATCTTTTCTGACGCGCCAGAAGTGCACCGCCATCAGAATGATTGCAACGAGCGGAATCGCGATGCAATGCCAGATGTAGGAGCGCAGGAGCGCGTTGCCGCCCACCGTTGCGCCGCCAAGAAGCGCGAAACGAACGTCATTGTACGGCGTGATATGCAGCAGCTCGCTGAACGGCCCCTGATAACCGAGCAGCGGTGTGGCCGCGCCCATGTTCGTGCCGACCGTGATCGCCCAGAATCCAAGCTGATCCCAGGGAAGCAGGTAGCCGGTAAAGCTCAACAGGAAGGTCAGCACCAGCAGAATGACGCCGATACCCCAGTTGAACTGCCTCGGAGCCTTGTAGGAGCCGGTCATGAAGACGCGGAACATGTGAATCATCACGACGATAACCATGAAATGCGCCGCCCAGCGGTGCAGGTTACGTGAGATGACGCCATAAGGCACCTGGAACTCCAGATCCTTCATATCCTCGTAAGCATGACTTACCGTCGGATGATAATAGAACATCAGCACGATGCCGGTGATCGTGAGAATGATGAAGGCAAAAAAGGTGATACCGCCCATGCCCCAGGTATAGCGGAGCTTGACGGCGCTTTCGCGAACTTTTACGGGGTGAAGATGCAGAAATACGTTACCGAAGACAGCGGCGGCGCGATCTCTGACCGTATTTCTGTAGTCTCGTCTGAATACGGACTTCCATATCAGATTTTTCTTCACCTTGTCAAACATTTCATTCATAGGTGTACAGTTTTGTTTTCCGGATATTCCTATCGGTAACCGCGTTGCTTCTGCAACTGCCGTTCATATTCGGCAGGCTCTTTTTTCGTGCCGTCCGGATAGATCATTTCAATGGCGAACCAGGGGCAGTCGATAACACAGATATTGCAACCTGTGCATCGCTGACGGTCGATGTATGACACGCCGTTGAAATTGAGTTCCGACTCGACAATCGAAATACAACTGGTCGGACAGACCGTGGCGCAGATGCCGCAACCCGTGCAGAGATCGACAGTCACGACGGCCGTAGCCTTTTTGCGGGGCTGCCGTGCGCCTTTCACTTCCTCGGGTGACCTGCTCTCTGCAGTCTCCTCGTAACTATTCATGTTCCTCCACTCTTAGGATTGATTCATGCATCACGCTTTCAGGAGGCTCTGCGGGTAGACCTCGTTCGACTCTCTGCCGGGGATGCCCGGATACTTGATCGTCTTGTCCACCTGAAGCTGTCCGTCATCGGCAATGCTGATCTTGAAGCGATCCATCGGCCTCGGCGCCGGACCTTCGAAGTTCAGGCCGGTGATGTAATAACCGCTACCGTGGCACGGGCACTTGAACTTCTTCTGCGACTCCATCCAGTTCGGCGTGCAGCCCAGATGGGTGCATTTCGACTCCATCGCGAAGAAGCGACCGTCGGGAAGGCGGATGATCCAGGTGCCGAACTCGCGCTTATACTGCGAATTGACGACGCCGGGCGGATAATCGCTCGGGAAACCGACTTTGAACTTCGACGGTGGCTCGAACAACACCCTCGGGAAAAAGAACCTCAGAAAGGCGTAACTGTTGATACCCGCAAAAGCGGCAAGGCTCCCCCAGCCAACGCGAGAAAGAAACTTCCTCCTGTCGGGAGACGCCTCCTCGTGCGAGCCGGAACCGTGGCTGTGCTCGTTACCGAGCTCGTTTTCATACTGATCCTGCATGGCAGATTGTTTATTCTTTCACTGAAAACTTTTCTTTACTGAAACCAGCTTGTCTGATCTTTTCATACCGTTTTCATACGCAAAAAAGGTCACCTACGAAATAGTATTATCTCTTATTCCGTAGGCACACCTTTTCCACACACACAACACACACTAAAACACATACCCATTAATGACAACCGGATGCGAACGCATCCTTTGACTGCTTATTACACTATCCGGCAAGCTCTGGTTTTATAGCATCAGAACTTGCCGGGAAATCATATCCGGTTAACCATAAAACCGGACATCGGGGACATCAGAACGCGAAGCCTGCCGTAACAACAAACGTATCCGCAGTGGTGTTGCTGCTCGGAGTGATGCGGTTCTTGGTATGAAGAGTATACTGCGTCGTGATGTAGGCATTTGCCCTGAGATGCGTATTCACAGCAAAGATTACCGTCGGATCGTTAGAGGTCTCATCGCCACCACGGAGATTTGAATACGTAACCGTCGTCTGCATCCAGGGGAATACGAAGTAACCACCCTGAATTCTTGAGTTGTCAAACTTAAGACCATCACCACTTGATTTACTGTAGGCAGCACCAGCGTAGAAATTGCCAATACTACCGCTCACATCAGCACCGTAAAAATCAGTTGCACCGGTGAAGGTTGTAGCCGTAACCTGCGCCTGATTTCTTGCACTCACATACTCTGCGGCAATGGCGAAATGGTTGTCGAGACCGACATATTCGTTCCCGTAGGTACCGCCAGCACCACCCAGCAATCCTGCGCCGCCGAGTTTGTATTTCGCTCTGACGTAACGAATGTCATCGAGTTTGTTAATACCAGCCGTTGTTCCAGCTTCAGCCAGACCGCCAGTGAGCTTAAAACCACCACTGTTTCCCTTGATGTAAGAGAATTCTACACCAGTGCCCGGCGTTGGATAGAGTGCGTTATAAATCTGGATCGCGTTTCCGAAGGTCCAGTCAGAGAACCCGTTACCGAAGCTCAGGTTTACACCGGGAGCAAAAGACCAGACCACATGGCCTGAAGGAGCCGTCGTTGTAGCCGCCAGGTTGTACTGAGCGAAAGCCGAAAGGTTGTCTCCCATCGTGCCACCGAAGAACAACGTGGTAGAACCAAGGGCGCCAGTACCATAATTGAGATTCGATTTGGTTGCCTGGGCACCAGCACTCGTTGTAGTACCTTCAGTATAAGTTACCAGCGGGCCTCTAACCCAGACTGCAAGTGGAACATATCCAGGAATATCAACCGGCCAGGGAGATTGAGGGAAGGTTTTCTTCCAGCCGTCGGAACCAAGTTTCAACTGCTCCTGCTTTGTTTTGTCTTCGTCTTCTCCACCCGGCCAGCGATAACCGTTGTTTCTGAAGGCTTCACCGAATGCATTTCTTGCCGGGAATCCGGAGTGACAGGTGTAGCAGGACGTACCATACTTTCTCGCGAAAGCAGGAATCGCCGAAGCATCCTTGGCCGGAACCAGCATTGGCAGTACGGAAAGGGATACAGCCGAAGCGATGGCTAATTTTTTTCTCATTCTTACTCCTCTTTGGTTGATTGATCGATTGCCTCCGTTATGCACGGATTAAACATTATCTGAACGACTGTTCATTTATATACTAAAGGATATAGGTCGCGGGTCTATAGCGAACAACTCTACGCGAAAACCACACAAAGCCATATCAATACACCATAAATAACTGTATCGAGTCAATTCGGATTCCAAAAGAACCGATTTATCTATGTATGAACCGGATGTTTCTAAACGTGGGCAGACTGAACGACTGAAAATGCGTTGAAAGCATACCGTCAAACCCAAAACGATTATCAATGATCATCGTCCTGACAAGTCGAGCATTCTCTATACCGTTATTTCACAGCTCAAGCCGGAATATTCTTTCAACTCTCGCAAATCAGAAGAAACCGATAAGGTCAAGGCAAAACTGGTTGCTGTAGAGATGCTGCATGGTGGCTCATAAACCTTACCGACCGTGGAATTCCCATAGCCGCTTTAGGCTTTCGTAATCATGATGTCTTGCTGTTACGGCAAGTGGGTTGAAGCTATCGGAACACCGATGTTGTTCCACTGCCGGATATTTGCCCTTACTCTTAACAATTGTAAACAATCGTTAAGAGTAATCCAAATTCAAATAGCGTTTTTCTGTATTTTTAAGGAACTTTTAAGAGTGGAAGCGTAAATCAAAGCGTATTTATCAGCTGGAATACGCCAATCAATCACAGCGCTTGAGTTCCTCTTCCATCAATTCCTTATACCTGCGGCAACCGCATCTGCAGTCATGCTCACATGACTTTTTATAGAGAGCCATTGCCTCCTTCATATCCTGCGGCACTCCCCTGCCTGCTTCGTACATCTCGCCAAGATTGAACATCGCCTCGCCGTGGCCCTGATCCGCGGCCATGCGAAACCACTTGACCGCCTCGACATCATTCTGTTCGATGCTCGCGCCGATTTCATAGAACACGCCAAGCTTGTTCATCGCGGCGGCATCACCCTGTTCGGCAGCCTCGCGGACGAGCTGAACTCGCCGGGCATCGGCGTTTGCCGTTCCTGCCAGAAATACCAGGCACATCGCAAAAAAAACAACCTTTAAACGCATGAGGTCAAGGGGCTTTACAGATTCGTAACAGCGTGAACATAAATATCCTGATATTAATCATTGTTAACATCCGTTCCAAGTGTTTAACCCAAAGAATTTCAATAAAATGAGAGAAAAAGGAAGCGTTGCTTGACTAACGCTTCCTTTTTTCGTCTTTTTCGGTCAGAATCGCTGGGTCAATACGATGATGGCGCAATAGAAAAACGCTCGAACGCCATTATGAACTCATCGATGTTTAACTTCAGAACTTGCAGTTCAGACCGACATAAGCGTTACGGCCCATGCCAGGCACAGTGATTCCATAGGGAATTCCTGACAGACTCATGGTCATTCCCTGACCGGCATATGCACCGCCCAGCGGCAGCGAGTACAGGCGGTCAAACACGTTTTCAACGCCGAAATCGACGCGCACGCTCTTGTACGTATAGCTGCCTCTCCAGTGAAGCAGCGTATAACCAGCGGTCGAAAGCTCCTGACGAGGCGTTGATACGTCGCTCTTTCTCGCGACACCAACCAGCTCAAGCGCATTTTCCAAGCCACCAGTCTTCTGCTCCAAGGAAATCTTGCCATTCAATGGCATGACATTGTACAGACCGGATCCGGTATCGAGATTGCGTCCTTTAACATAGTTTACGAGCCATTTCGAACTCCACTCTCCCAGGCCATTCCCGCCAAGTGGAAGCCGACCGGACAGATCGAAGCCATAAAGTCGCCCTGTCTGGTTCATGTACTTCAGAATACCGAAACCCGTAGCATTTACTCCAGCAGTATTTGTCGTCCGATTCCATTGTACCGCATCGATGTAATCGGTTACATAGGTATAAAATGGAGACGCTTTGATTTCAAAGCTCTTGTCGGAGTTGTGCCAACTGGCGCTTGCACTGACAGTATGCGCAACTTCAGGCTTGAGATCAGGGTTTCCGAGATAACCGTTCCCGTCACCGACGAAATTGTTCATGATCAGTGCCATGGCGTTCCGCGACCAGGAGTAACGCTCATAGAGGTTTGGCGTACGGGTTTTTCGAGCAAAGCCAAACTCATAGGTATGCGTTTCATCAGGCGTATAACGGGTAAGCGCCGTCAGATCGAGGTTAACATCGGTTCTCTTTCTGTCCAGAGCGTTGAAGTTCGTCGCAGAAAGATAGTATCCGTTATAGTACATGTTATACAATGCCGTGTAATACGGACTAACCCCGTTATAAGAACTGTCCACGTTATTGTATCCCTGAACTTCGCCGGTATCGGTGGTAACTACTTCGACACGCGCACCGAGCAGCGTCATCAATTCAGAACTCCACTTCGACTCCAACTCCGTGAAGAGCGCATAACGATCCCGCTTGCCGTTATTGATGTTCCAGAAGGTATTCGGAGACATACCTGCGGCAAATGCCGGAAAAGGATATGTAGAATTGAAAAGCATTCCTGTCAGATCGGGCGGTGATGGTGGCCACCAATCGTCGAGGCGATAGAGTTGCGCTTCCGCTCCAAGCCGCAGGATATCCCGTTTCGACAGCTCGACATCAGCTTTCAGCGTTCCCCCGAGCGTGCTCCCTTTTGTATACATGGGCATACCGATAGCCACGACGTAGGGACTTGAACCGTAGACAAGCTGCTTGTCTTTGCCAAAATCCATGTAGTGGTTTACCCGTTCGCCATACAACCGTCCTTCGAGCTGACCCCAGCTTTTCTTGCCCATGTAATGGAGATTCAGGCGATAAGCCTGATTGTTCAGCATATCCATTCTCTGGTTTGGATAGAGCTGATAAGGAACATGCTGATACCCAACCGTTCCTTCGTACAGGTTATCGCTGTTTCGCCAGGCGACGTTAAGGCTGTGGTTCTGCGTCTCGTAAGCTGTCGAGCCGACCACGTCGTAAGGCAGGGTCTCGCCTGGCCTTCCGGTAACGGCAAATGTTTTAAAGTCACCACCGGCCGTATAGTCGTCAGATTTCGCGATAGCGCTCCGGAGCGTGACACTCAGCTTATCAGTCGAGTAACCAAGCGTCAGATTGGCGCCTTTCGCATTGCCATTGGTGCGATAATACGAGCCCAGCTCACCGTGAAACTCGCCTTTACCCGATTGAGCGAATTCCGGCGCGGGACTCTCTGCAATGATCGTTCCGCCGATGCTGTCTCCGCCAAGGCTTACCGGCGAAATGCCTGCATAAACCTTCATCTCGCCGACTTGTGAAGGATCGATGTACGAGAGCGCAGGATTCATATGGTTCGGACAGCAGGAAATCAGCATCATGCCATCAACGACGGTAAGCACCCGGTCATCGGCAAGACCGTGGATAACCGGCAGATTGGACACGCCACCACCTGTCTGCAAGGCAACGCCCGGCTGATCGAGCAGCAACGAAGCGGTGTCGCTTATTCTTGCCTTTTTGTTTTTGGCTTTTTCATCTGCCTTGTCAGCTTTGCCTTTAACGACAATCTCCTGCGACTGCACATCGGCAGCGTGAGCGGTCGCAGGCCCCATTGCCAGCGCAACGAGCAACGCTGCAAGCGGCCGGAACATCAAAAGTGCTTCATGAGATTTATTCATAATGGTGTAACAACAATTGTTAATAATAGAGTATACCGCCAGACACAAAAAGGCGGCAACCGTGACTCAGCGTGCATCCGCACACAGAAACAGCAATGCTATGCCCACCGCTAATGAAGCGGCAAACACGCCATGAGTCAATAGTATATCGATGTAAAAAAGCTCAGGCTTTGGGAGGGTGATCGATGCCTGGCAAGGCTCCTGTACGCAGATTGCAAGTGAGACAATCAATGAATTTCCTGTCGGCGACAGGCGCTCTCCAACCCTGCCGACTTTGAGACTCGATGCCTTGCGTCATATCCCGCAATTCATCGAACGATTTCGTGGAGGGCTGATTGCTGGACTCCGCCGGACGGGATTCGTCAGCCGCCGCAGCAATTTTTTTCTTCAGGAAGCAGTGTCCGCAGCAATTTTTGGTCTTCTTCTCGCAGAGTTTTTCAGCTATTGCCTTGCGATTGAGGTAAAAAATGCCGTAACAAGCCAGCACGCCGTTGATCTGCACGAACATGACGAGAAGCGTCAGAACGACGATATGACGCTTGAATGACACCATGAATGCTGGTTGACGTGAAAATAGATACGCTATGAGAGTGCGGAAAAGCGGAAGCAGAAAACTTCGGAGCGAACCCAATTACTATATTACTGGATCAGTATAACACCGCCCACACAAACATGCAACTATATAACGAGATAATTTGTGAATTTGTAAAATCTTTGGAGAGTTCTTCCTGTGGGTTTGCCTATAACCGGTGAGGCTACCCGTCAGGCTTAACCAGCCACGCTTTGGCCCGCTCGATGTCGGTATCGACGCGAACCTGAAGCGCCCGATTAACGGCAACCGTCTCCCAGAACTTACCATCCTTAAAAAACTGCGGCCCGCACACAATAGCGATGCGGGCCAACCTCGGAGCAATCTCGGCGATTTTTTGCGCTGACTGAAAAGTATCGAAAGTGTCAAGCGCGTACTCGAGATTCCGCTCGTCGCACAAAATAAGCGTCACCCCGCTCTCGACCGCCAGATCGATAATCGCGCAGCCGTAATCGATCACCTGCTGTAAATTTTCGTCACGTCCGGAGGTTGTTATGAGGAGCAAGCCGTCAGCTATTTCGGACTGGAACGTTATGGCCATGGTTGCGTGAAGTTGTTCTTTTGCCGCTCCCTATATGATTATTCAAAATATAGCGAGTTTGTAGCGTTGGTTAACAGAATAGTCTCAGTTTTTATGAGAAAATCCGATTATTGGCTGCAACGAATTGCGTAGTCATGCCGAGAAAGGTAAAAGATTCAGTGCGTTGACCTTATGACGGCCATTGAGCGTTCGGAGATGCAATTGTTCAGAATAGGAAAAAAAGAACCCCACCGCGAGTAGCAGGGTTTTAACTTTCAGGATATTACGTTTCAAATAGCTCTTCGCAAATTATTGCAACGATGACAACAAAATCTCAATCTGCAAAGAACCAATTCTTCGGCATTGACGTATTACAGCTCGATTTTCGTTCCGAGTACCTGCAAGAACCTGGCGAGCCAGTCAGGATGAGCTGGCCATGCGGGCGCGGTGACCAGATTGCCGTCCACATGGCACTGATCGACCGGAATGTTCACATACGATCCACCGGCGCGAGTGACATCCGGCCCAACCGCCGGATAGGCGGAACACGCTCTCCCCTCGATAACGCCAGCAGCGGCAAGCACTTGCGCACCGTGACAGATGGCTGCGACAGGTTTGTCGGTTTGCGAGAAGTGGCGCACGATGTCGAGTACGGTTTCATTGAGCCGGATATACTCCGGAGCGCGTCCGCCGGGGATGACGAGAGCGTCGTACTCTTCGGCTTTGATGTCGGCGAAGGTGGCGTTCAGCGTAAAATTGTGGCCGGGTTTTTCGCTGTAAGTCTGATCGCCCTCGAAGTCATGCACCGCCGTGCGCACCTTGTCGCCCGATCTCTTGTCCGGACAAACGGCATGAACAGTATGCCCGACCATCGAAAGCGCCTGAAAAGGCACCATGACTTCGTAATCTTCCACGAAATCACCAACAAGCATCAGAATTTTCTTCGCACCCATAGAGAACTCCTTTCTGAAGGTTTTGTATTACTGATTATGAACCGAAGCCAATAGTTTTTTGGATTCTGTGATCGATCAGCTTCACGACGTTCACGCCTCTTTTTTCTTACGCCTTAACACTCTGAAACCAATAGTTCCAACACCCAACAAAAGCGCGGCAGAAGGTTCCGGTACAGCATAGACGCCAACTTCGTCTATCGCCACGCCATTATTAGCAAAAGTCAGTTTGACGTATCTTGCATTCACAGAATCGAAGGTAGTGAGTATGGTATCGTTTCCTGAAATATTGCCGCTAAAAGAGAGAAGAGAGGAATCGGCAACCGTAGTATATCCGCTATACTGACTCATGGAAACAGAGATGGTAAACTGACCGGGATCGCGATCATCAAAATAGCCAAGACGGTCTCTGCCAAAAGAAACGCTGTTGATGAGATGGCTGCTTCCAAGATCTAAAATAACCCAGCTGTTGCTGCTATTAGAAATCCAGCTCGTTCCGTTTCCATAATAACCATCGTTCAGATATGCAGCATTATGAATTAAAGGATAACCTGCGATAGTGCCGCTTACAACTGCTGATATGCCATTATAGGCAAGATTGGTACCGGTATTGTACGCCTGGTATGCGCCCTGGTTAATAGGGTAGGTTGGTTTCTGAAATTGACTACCAACCAAAACAGGATCACTGATAATAGAAATCACGGCTGCATTTGAGGTAACAGAAGATAAAAGCAATGCACCACCTGTCACCAACCCGGATAATAGATTTTTGGTTTTCATGCTTTTTACTTATTTTTTGTTCAACATATCACCACCCACATAAAATAACGTAATAAAATGCAATTCACAACTTTTTTCGCATAACCCACAAGACATCAACCAGTTATTGATAGCGACACTTGTCTCTCACTCACGAGTCTCACGCTGTTTTTTTAGAATTAGATTCAAGAGCAATAGCTTTTTGTCATGACGTTAGTCGTCATTCCTTTCTGTTTTCAGCAATGTCGTCGGTTGCTGCGTATCGGGCGAAGTGAGCGTCGGCGCGGGTTTCTGACGTTCCGCGACTTTGGCTTTGTGCTTATTGACTTCATTTTCAAGCGCATCGATGCGTTTGCGCTGACTGGATGATTTGAAGGTTTTCTTGAGCAGCGATGGAACAAGCACGAGCAAACCGATCAGCACGCCAATCGCAAGCGTCGCGAGCAAAACAAGCGAAAGCGAACCGGAGACTGTCCAGTGGAAAAAGGATATGGTGACCAGCATCGAATTCTGCAACGCAAACACCACCGCCAGAACCGCAATCACAAGCGCGATGATTAAATAGAGAGTTGGCATGGTTGTGCAGGTATTTTGTTTTGAATTGCTCTTGGGAATAAGATAACCAGCGTTGCTTTGCGGTTATACTGATGAACCAAAGGTTATTTTATTCGGGTTCCCAGCTCTCACGATCCGCAGCCTGTTCAAGAAAATCAAGTACCTCCTTTTCATAAGCTTCCGACTTGAGCAACTCCGATTGACGACGGCACTCTATTGCGAATCCGGGCCGCCGCGTATCTGGAACCCAAATCTGCACCGGCCTCAACCCGCGCTCCCGAAGCTTGTCTTTATACCGCTTGAGCCTTTTAGTGATGATTTTCATGCGCTATCTTCGTTTGCTTTGTTTAACTCGTCATATGTAAGGTAAGGTATATAAAAAATATTTTCACGTCGCATCTCATTCCTTATCATAGGATTTAATTGCTCGCATTTTACAAATTATTATTTTATTCGGCACTTGCTTTTCTTAATATTATTACCAACGGTTGGAAATAAGAAACGTAGGGCATTTCGAAGCACCTACTTATCAAGTTACCGAGCCGTTTTTTAAATGTTATTTCTTTCAAATCTAGCACTTTCTGCCCTATGTTTTTTATTGCGTGTTGTGAGCTGTGAATTTTTCCATTAGTCGTTATAATATTCTAATGTAGTCTATAAGTTTTTCTACTGATTTAAATCGTTTTGATTTGTCTGGATTGAGGCCAATATTCCTTATTTCAATAAGCTTTGGGTCTTTAATTTTGTCCATATTTGTTTTTCCTGTGAGTATGAAAAGGATGATCATAGTTGCTGAATATATCTCATGTTCAAAAGCGTAATTATAAAATCCCTCTAATTTTAATTGAGGGTCGTTGAAATATCCTTTGAAATCTGTACTTAAAGACGTTAGTTCACTTTTCATTGTTTTTACAAGACCAAAATCTGATATTTTGAAAACTTCCACATTTTCATAGATTTTCACAAGCACATTTTTTGGGCTTAAATCTCGATGCATTAGATTCTTTGAGTGCAAGTAATCTAATCCTTTTAAGAACTGATAGCAGATTTGTTTTCTTTTTTCTTTTGAAAGACTTGAATTAGTAACTTTAAGATGTTCATCAAGAGTTCTATCCATGAACTCCATAGTGTATTCATTCGACTCCTCAAAATACTTGTAGACCTCAATAATATAAGGAGAATTCAACTGTTTCATTTCTTCAAATTCTCTTCTGAAACGTAAAAGTTCTTTTGGGGTCAAATTAGACTTTGCTCTTTTTAGGACGAAATCCTTCTGATATTGAAGGTCATTATACTTAAAAACTTTAGCGTATGATCCCTCCCCAATTAACTGCAAATTAGCAATGGTTTCAATATGATTTGATTTTAGGGTGACAGAGTCGTTAGGTGAGAAAATTGGTGTGGTGTAGTAGATATCAATCTCTTTAAAACCAATTGGCATTGTGCTACCTCCAGATTCAACAAGAAACGTAGAGCATTCTTCAAATAACTGATCATAATATTTATCAATTTTGAAGCTATGTTTCGTATTATTGAGGCTTCTTTTCAATCTATTGATTAGACGAATGTTGTTTTTAAGCTCCCTGCTTTCATGTGCCCAGAAATGAGGGTTGGAGTTTTCCGTAACAGGTAAGCGGGTATTCATTTGTTCAAATAACCCTACTAAATTGGCGTGAAATGTTCCGAAAATGCCAACAAGTTTTGGGTCATTAAAAAATTTGTATAAAGATCCGTATTCTGAAGAATTTATTTCACCAATGCTTCTGCATATTTTTTCAATTTCATTTTCAATATTCATATGGCCTTTCAATGTTTCCTACCTGGTTTAAATATTCAGATACGGTTTCTTTCATAGCTCACAACTTGCTTATCTGCGCTGCTCTGTTGCGCCTTACATGCCATATAGGGGGAATAGGCGCAATAAAATTGCGTGTTATTGATCCTCTGGAAAATATCAGCCATAACAAACTCAAATAATTTGCTCACGAGAAACCCTCCCCTCAAGCCACTTTTTAAAAGACGCCTGGCTCTCGCCGGAAGGCTTTCCGGCAAGCAATCCTTCCACGCTGATGTCTTCATCCAGGTCGGGCCAATGGATTCCGTGCCCTTTGCCAATCAGCCGCCAGTTTGCTCTTTCCTCAGGGCGACCATGTTCCAAACGAGGAAACCAGCCCAAGGGGACAGAGATGGTGCGGCCATCGCTCAGATCGACGGTGAGAGTATCCTCGCTGACATGAACATCCTGAGCGAAAGGATATTCGATTTCAACAGCCAAAGTATTCATTCCATGCCTCCATGAAGAAGTTCTGTTGCATCTCAATTATACTTCGAATCTCTTTCAATTCAAACCGGCTGAAGCCACCGCTGTTCTGCAAACGGATTGGGTCGAGCCAGAACTATGCAAGCTTGTCGTCTCGCTCCACGTGGATGTGATACGGTTCATTGCGATCACCCGCATAGAAAAAGAAGCGGTAATGGCCTGATTTATAGACAGTTGGCATTCCGTTCCTCCTGATTTTGATTAACCGTTTACCAACCTCTCCCTCAACCCACTCCTTCGCTCCGTCCTGCGCTTCACTGCGGCGCTGAAAACAGATTCGTCGCTCCACAGCGTTACGGACTTCCTCGCCCGCGTAATTCCCGTATAAATCAATTCCCTTGTCAGCAAAAGAGTATCCTCCGGCGGCAGAACCATCAGGACTCGGTCGAATTCGGAGCCTTGGCTTTTGTGGACGGTCATCGCGAAAGCGGTTTCGTGCCGGGGGAGGAACTCCGGAGGAATGGCTCGGATCGCGCCGTCGGGGGTGGCGAAGAAGGCACGGAGGTAGCCGGTGTCGGGGTCGGGGAGGATGATGCCGGTGTCGCCGTTGAAGAGTTTGTGGATGTAGTCGTTTTCGGTGATGAGCACGGGTCTGCCGCGATAAAACGGGGCGCTCGACGTGAGCAGGCCCGCTTCGTGGAGCAGGGTTTCGGCGGCGTGGTTCATGCCGGTGGCTCCCCAGGGGCCTTCGCGCAGGGCAGTGAGGATGCGGAACCGGTCGAAAAGGCGTAGCGCTTCGGCGGGCGTTTCAGCTTCGAGGTACGAGCGGAAGCCTTCGAGCACAGGAACGGCGAGGCGCTTTTTCATCGTGTCGCGCGTCGGCGTGGCTTCGATAGAGATGGTGCCAGAACCAGCGTCCGCGAGGAGGCGGAAGGCTTCGCTGTCGTCGCCTGCGTTGACGGCGCGGCTGAGAGCGGCGATGCCAGAGCCGTCGCCGAAGCGGTAGTTGCGGTCGAGCACGGTGACGCACCCGGCAACCGCCGAGCCGGGCGATTCGGCGGCGCGGCAGATATCGCCGAGCACGGCTCCGGCTTCGACCGAGGCGAGCTGGTCGCGGTCGCCGATGAGGATGAGCCGGGCCTGCGGCGTGAGCGCCGCGACGAGGGCGGTCATGAGCGGCAGATCGACCATCGAGGCTTCATCGACGATCACCGCGTCGCAGGGCAGCGGGTTGCGCTCGTTGTGGCGGAAGCCGGTCGAGCCGGGCAAGGTGCCGAGCAGACGGTGAATCGTCGTGACCTGGCCGTGCACGGCGCGTTTCGCCTCGTCAGAACAAGGAAGTGACTCCCGAAGCGCGGCGATGGACGAGGCGAGACGCGCAGCGGCCTTGCCGGTTGGCGCGGCCATCGCGATGCGCAGGCGCTCTCCGCCTGGCTGTTCGAGCATGAGGCCGAGGATGCGCACGACGGTGGTGGTTTTGCCGGTGCCTGGGCCGCCTGAGATGACCGAGAAGCGCCGTTGGAGCGCCGTCAGAGCGGCCTGCCGCTGGCGATCCTCCCCCGCATTTTCGGACGGCGCGAAATAGCGGTCGAGGCTTTCGGCAAGCGCGGAGTCGTCCGGGCCGACGCTCTCCGACGCGGTGCGGGCGCGAATGGCGTCGGCAAGCAGCGCTTCATAGCGGAAATAGCGATAGAGATAAAGCCGCCCGGCATCATCGAGGATCAGCGGGCAGTGTTCTCCCGGCTTGCCAAGCGTTGAAAGCGAGCGGAGCAGAGCGACGAGGCTTGCCGCGTCGGGCAGGCGCAACGGCTCGTCGCGCCCGGGAATCCGCGCGAGCAGCCCGGCGACTTCCTCCAGATCAAGGCAGACATGCCCCTGCCCCACCGCCTGACTGAGCAGCGAAACGACCGCGCGCAACGCTCCGGCATCATCCTTCACGCCCCGGCAGAGGAAGGCCGCCGCCTGGCGGTCGATAGGTCGTTCGATGAAGTCGATCATGGGCATATGGAATAATTTGTCTCGCGATTGGATGGCATGGCGAGTTGTCACAAAGTTTGATTGCGTTGTTTCATCTGCTTTCTTTGTCATTCTGAGTCCGACACAGTCGGGCGAAGAATCCAGA
>CAIUQW010000298.1 GCA_903901395.1 uncultured Chlorobiales bacterium
GGTATAAGGAATATCGGTCGTCTTGTTTTTTGCACTACCGGCATTTCTGATCCGGGTGATGAAATCGGCTATGGAATCCGTTACGGGCATGGCTCTAACAGTTGGTTACATTCGTAAATGAACAGACATCTTATCTATCGGTCTCCGGAGAGACTGGCTTACCAGCTCGCCTTTCTGACGCCGGGAAGTTTTCCTTCGAGGGCCAGCTTGCGGAACATGTGGCGGCAAAGCCCGAACTTCTGGTAGTTGCCGCGGCCACGTCCGGTGAGGACGCAACGGGTGCGAACCCGCGTGGCTGAACTGTCTCTCGGAAGCTGGCTCAGTGCCTGGTAATCGCCTGCCGCTTTCAGCTCCTCACGTTTAGCCGCGTACTTCTCGACGAGCTTCTTCCTCTTTTCGTTTCGCGCAATAATGCTTTTCCTTGCCATCTTGGTACAGGGCTATGATTTATTGGTTCTTTTTCTTGAACGGCATGCCGAGCAGGGTGAGAAGCTCGTAAGCCTCCTCGTCCGTTTTGGCTGAGGTGACGAAGCTGATATCCATGCCATTGATCCTCGGCACCTTGTCGATGTCGATCTCAGGGAAGATAATCTGTTCGCGAATACCTGCGTTATAGTTTCCACGTCCATCGAAGCTCGTATCGCTCAGCCCACGGAAATCGCGGATCCTCGGAACGGCGACCGAGATGAAACGATCGAGGAATTCAAACATGATCTTGCGGCGAAGGGTGACGCGGCAACCGATGGCCTGTCCCTCGCGGAGTTTGAAGTTCGAGATAGCTTTCTTTGCCTTGCGAACCTGCGGTTTCTGGCCGGTGATCTGGCCAAGCTCCTGCATGGCGGTTTCGAGCAGCTTCGGCTCCTGCGCGGCTTCGCCGACGCCGATGTTCACCGAAATCTTCTGAAGGCGGGGCACCATCATGATGCTCTTGTACTTGAATCGCTCCATGAGTTTCGGAACGACGGTCTCGCGGTAGTAGACCTCAAGGCGGGCAGGAATGGCAATCTCCTGCTGAACACTCTCTTTTTTGGACATCTTCTCTTTAACTTTTACACAGGATGGTCTTGGTCATCCTGCCATTGAACAAAAACGCTGTCAGCTCTTTTTCACGTTGGATGCATGAATCGGGAATTCACGCTCGATGATCGTTCCCTGAGGCTGGCCCTGGGTCGGACGCATGTGGCGCTTCCTGATATTGACGCCTTCGACAATCACGCGGCCCTTCTGAGGAAACACTTTCAGGACTTTGCCTGACTTTCCCCTGTCGTTACCGGCGATGACCGTCACCTCATCGTTCTTCCTGACGTGGAGCTTGACCTTTTTAATACCAGTTTTCATGATAGACCTGTATGATAGTAATTCTTGAACGTGAGCGGGAGACGGGACTCGAACCCGCGACCAACAGCTTGGAAGGCTGTGACTCTACCAGCTGAGTTACTCCCGCTGATCGGCTCTCAGAGCACTTCCGGAGCCAAAGATACGATTTTCATATATCTTTTGTCGCGAAGTTCGCGCGCGACCGGCCCGAATATACGAGTTCCGCGCGGTTCTCCCGAGGCATTGAGAAGCACGACGGCATTTTCGTCAAATCTGATATAGGAACCGTCCTTTCTTTTCTGCTCCTTGACACAACGGACAACGACCGCCTTGCAGACATCTTTTTTCTTCACGACGCCGCCAGGAACCGCGGCCTTGACCGATACCATGATCTGGTCTCCGAGCGCGGCATAGCGCCTGCCCGTACCGCCGAAGACATGTATGCACCGTACTTTTTTCGCTCCGCTGTTATCGGCGACAACCAGATTAGTCTCTTTCTGGATCATCCTGCATTAACCCCTTTAAATGATAGTGAATCCGTTACTTGGCCTTTTCGACGATTTCAACGAGACGGCAGCTCTTCTTTTTGCTGAGCGGCCTGCACTCGGTGATCCTCACCAGATCGCCCACGCCAGCCTCGTTCTTCTCGTCGTGAGCCATCAGTCGCGTGGTCTTCTTGAAGTACTTCTTGTAGACCGGGTGCTGAACCCTGCGCTCGACAGCAACAACGATGCCTTTATCCATACTGTCGCTTACAACCTTGCCCAACCAGCTCTTTTTTCTGCCCCTCGTTTCAGCTCCACTTGACATTGCTGCGTTGTCCATTATTATTATTCCTGTTGAAACCGTTTATAGTTTACTGCTGTACCCAGTGATCAGGCGTTGCTCTTTTCCTGCATCTCGATCTGGGTGAGCCGGGTTTTCATCCGGGCGATATCGCGCTTGGAATTGCGGAACACCATCGGGTTCTGCGGCGGCTCGATCGCCTTGTAAAAGTTGATATCGGCCAGCCTGTTTTCGAGTTCCTCGATTTTCGCGAGCAACTCTGTCTTGCCCAGGGCCGCTATTTCATAGTTTTTCATAATACGCTTCTCTGGCGGTTATTGTGCACGTTATCCTTCGTAATCTGGCCTGACGATGAATTTCGTCTTGATCGGCAGCTTCTTGGCGGCAAGTCTGAACGCCTCGGCGGCGACTTCGCGCGGCACGCCATCGGCCTCGAACATCACGCGGCCCGGCTTGACGACGGCAACCCAGAACTCGGGCGAACCTTTACCGGAACCCATTCGGGTTTCCGCTGGCTTCTTTGAAACCGGCTTGTCAGGGAATATCCTGATCCAGATTTTTCCGTCCCTCTTCATGTAGCGGTTCATGGCGACGCGAGCGGCTTCGATCTGGCGGCTGGTGATCCAGGCCGGCTCGAGAGCCTTCAGGCCGAAGGAGCCAAACGAAACTGCCGTTCCACGCCCGGCGTTCCCTTTCATGCGACCACGCTGCGTCTTTCTGTATTGAACCCTCTTTGGCATTAACATACCAGCAACTCCATTCTTTTCAGATTATATAGTTCCCGACTGCGATCAGGCTTTCTTTGCCGGACGGCGGCGGCGCTTGGCTCCGCGGCCATCGCCACGTCCACCTCTGCCGCGAGAGTCGCCACGGCGCTCCTGCATTTTCTTCTGCTCATCCTCTTCGATGGCGTCTAGGCGCTGAACGAGCACTTCACCTTTGTACACCCATACCTTGATACCGATAGCGCCGGCAATGGTGTGAGCGGTCACGCTCGCGTAATCGACGTTCGCGCGAAGCGTGTGAAGCGGAATCTTGCCCTCTTTGTACTGCTCGGCACGGGCGATTTCAGCACCGCCGAGACGGCCGGCGCAACGAATCCTGACACCCTCGGCTCCAGCTCTCATCGCCTGCTGGATCGCCATCTTCATGGCGCGGCGGAACGAGACGCGATTTTCAAGCTGGTAAGCGATGTTCTCGCCGATGAGCTGCGCTTCGATCTCCGGCTTGATCACCTCGACAACGTCGATCTTGACCTCTTTGCCGGTGATGCGGGTCAGCTCCTGCGAGAGATTGTTGATCTCTTCGCCCTTGCGGCCCA
>CAIUQW010000299.1 GCA_903901395.1 uncultured Chlorobiales bacterium
ATCGTTGTCGGCATCAAGACCACCATTCCCTTCCACAAACAGGTCATGCACGACCCTGTTTTCAGAAGCGGAGAGTTCGACACGAGCTTCCTCGACAGCTTCAGGTTCGAAAAACCGCAACCCTGAACAGCAACGGCCCCCAGTTGATGTCTCTCGCCACAGTTCAGCGTTCACTAATTCAAGCCCTGTAACCGAATAAAATACATATGGTTACGGGGCTTGCGCATTTATCCTCGGTACTCTCCACCAAGTCAATCGCCTGTTTCCTGCTATTGCGGCTCTATCTTTTTCGATCACATCCGCTGCAATATTGTGCGTTCTGAACAGCGCGTGTGCTCAGAATCCCAGCCTTCTTTTCACTCTCAGCCGATTCTGGGCAAAGTCAAGACCCTCTCATGAAGCTCACTTGTACACCTTGCAAAATTTTATTTGCAAATGATGGGAATTATACATAAAATCTATATGTATTGATTGATGATATACCGATTGAACAGGTGTCGAACTTTGACTCATGATGTACAGCGTTTATTTGCTGAAACGTAACAACCGCAACACAGCTGTAGGAATGCGTTATGCAGCGTACTGAACCGAAAAATGACTGATTACCATTGTCACATCTTGCCAGGAGTTGACGATGGATCATCGTCTCTCGACGAATCCATCCAGATGGCCCGGCTGCTTGTCGAGGCCGGGTTCAACTCCGTCCACTGCACTCCTCACCTGATCAAAAACTTGTATGATGCAAGCAACGCTACTGTTCTTCGCTCGATAAGAGAACTTCAGACAGCGCTCAATCGCAAGGGGATTGCGCTCAAGCTGCTTGCAGGCCGGGAATATTGCATGGACAACCATTTTCATGAGTACCTCGATGATCTGTTGCCTCTTGAGGGAACCCGTTACCTGCTTATCGAGATTCCATCCGGTTCATACCAGGGCATGATTCTTGAAACCGTGACCGCCATCAGACACAAAGGTTATATTCCCATGATCGCCCACCCGGAACGTTGCCGCCTTTTTGATGAGCATAAAAACCATAAAACTCCGAAATTACTTGGATTTTTCAAGCGTAACACCATTCGCGGCAGGATGGAACTTGAATATTCATATCAGCAATTCGGATTGCTGGACTGGTTGTCAGGTATTGAATGCGGCTTTCAAGGGAATGCTGGAAGTTTCGCGGGAATGGCTGGCCGTTCTGCTCAGGAGGCGGCAAAACGGTTCTGGCAGCATAAAATATATACTCATTACGGTACCGATGCACATACTCCGGAATTTCTGGAAAAACTCGTAAGGCAAATTCGTGATAAAAAACAGCGCTCATTTTCATGGCGGGCAAACACTCATAATGCAGATCGCATCGAACTGGCACTGTCATAGTTCGATGGAATCGGCACTCTATCCGAAGCTTCTCATGATACTTTCAGAAGGCTGATATTCATTGATCAAAGTCGTGAAAACAGAAAACAGTAATGCCCCCCTGATTATCTCTGTCAGGGGGGCATTTTTCATTTGTAACTTCAAGCTTTAAGATCAACTACGGGTTATGATGATCACTAATCCTATGATAATCGGCAGAGTAAGTATTCCAACTAAAACGATATAGAGTTTGTGTGATAAAGCCTGGAGCGATTTCAGACGGAAAACCTGGCTAACAGCAATCCCAAACAACACCCCAGAAAGAAGCCCGGAAATAATCACCAGTATTGAAAAGTTTTGAATTATCAGATAGGTTTCTATTGCCAACAAGGTAACAATGACTAATGCTATGAAACCTATATAAACCTTCTCTGCATAGTATGCTTCATATTTCCAATCATATGGGCTTTGAGGGGCTTCTGCAATGGAGGAAGACGGCCATAATCTGGGCAACCACAGCTTACCGCGCAAAATTCTCATCGATGCGGTCAGTGCCAGAAGAGCAAAGATAACCGAAACAGAAAGAATAGCACCAAGGGCTACGCTTTTATACATCATTTGCCCAGCCCGTTGCTTATCCGGAGATGGAAGGCTTGTTATTTCACGTTTCCCGGTCGATTGTTTGTTGTACTCTCCAAAGTAGGTGATTTTCGATGTATTAATTATATCGTTCATGCTCTTGGAAAACAACGCGTTTTTTTGCTGCGCATTCAACAATGCCATCGCCGCCTGAACAGCTGGTTCGCCCAGAAGCGGAACCGGCCGGACTTCATGCAAAACCATGATCATTGAAATCTTGTCCTCTATTCTTGCAACGAGTGGTTTTTCAGGCTTTGATTTGAGCAGTATTTCGAGAAAAACGGGCTGTATCTGATCGGATGTTTGTGATTTTATGGTTTTTTGAAAAACTTTATTATTTGATTTCAACACCTCGATGAGTTGTTCTGCGGTAGCGCCGTTATCGGCCATTGCTAACAACGACTTCAGAAACGGCACATCCACGCCCTGAATCAGTATCTCATCATAGACAAGTAACTTGCGATCAGCAAACAGTCGGGGATTATTCTCGACGACGTTCTTGGCGATCTCAGGAGTTACTGGCGTCGCTTTTTTTACGAGTCTCGACTCCGCCATGCCGGCAAGTACCTGCCGACGAGCCTCATAGAGGGCTATAGTAAAATCAGGATCCTTGTCCAGACCCATATCATGAGCTTTTTGCGCCAGCAACTCAGCCTTAACCAAATTGGCAAGCACGGCCTTTTTTTGCTGAAATGCCACTGCCTTGTCAGTGCCGGGGGGGATGGAGTTTTTAGCGAAATACTCTATTTCAGCTTGGGTTATTTCCACCCCGTTCACCACAGCTGCAATGCTGCCGGATGACTCTTTTGAAGATTGTGATGAGCAGCCGAATAAGAGTACGAAAATACAGCCGAAATATAGAATCCTGAGTGCTTTCACGGTAGTGTAATTATTTATTCTTTAAAATATAGGTAAGTTACACAAAGACATTAAAACCACCAATAGATAAAGGCGCTATACTCTGAGATTCGGAGACGGCTTGATGGGCCTGATCAGCAGGAATAAGCCTTTATTTATTAGCGGAATAATGCGTATTATCAATTTATGTGACAGCTTTCAGTGCTGATTTTCGATCAGCTCATAACAGAACCCCAACTCTACTATGGAACCTCAAACCATTACATCGCTAGAGTTTCTCGCACATTTTTGTGATGATCACAGGGATGATAAACGATTCTGCTTTATTCTCGGTGCCGGAGCCTCTAAAAATTCAGGTATTCCGACTGGGTCGGAGTTGGCTTCAATGTGGTGCGATTATCTTAAAAAAGAGCACGGTGATGAATGGTTAAAATCTTGGTTTGAAACAGAGGGGATCGATGGTGATAAACTGGCGGAATATTACCCGAAAATTTATAAGAAACGATATGAATACGATCCAAAGGATGGATATGCATTTCTTGAAAAATTGATGGATGGTGAAGATAGAGTGAGTCCAAGTTACGGGTATGCAGTACTTGCATGGATTTTGACAAGAGAAGGTCGAAAAAACAATATCGTTATTACAACGAACTTTGATAGCCTCACTGAAGATGCACTGTTCATTTATACAAAAAAGAAACCTCTTATTGTCGGTCATGAGGCTCTCGCGCACTTTATCAACCCGAACAGTTCACGTCCACTGATAATCAAGATACACAGAGACATTCTGTTTTCACCAAAGAATTCAGAAGGGGAACTTGATGACCTGCCATCTGCATTTGTCGAAGGGTTGCACTCTATTTTGAAACAAGCAACTCCAATTATTATCGGATATGGTGGTAACGATGGAACTCTTATGGGTCTTCTGGAAAAGATCGAACCTTTAGGTGGTGGTATGTTTTGGTGTCGCCGTGAGACCGATAGCGCTCCTTGCCGGAGAATTCAGGAAGTGGTATCGAAACATAACGGTAGATTTGTAACGGTGACTGGTTTTGATGAACTAATGACTCAACTTGGCAATCGCTTGGAAATACCTCGGCAAGACGGTGAAGTTGAGCAAATTGCCAGTCGTCGAGCAAATGCCTACCGAGAGCAGCTTAATAAGCTGTTAACTACATCAGATCAGCAAGATTCTGAAACAAATAGTGCTGTTTCCAATATAGTTGAAAGAAGCGATAAGAAGGATTGGTGGTACTTTGATCAATTAGCAAATAAACAAAAAACGCTTGAAGAGAAGGATGCTGTGTACAGGACAGGCATAGAACAGATTCCAGATTCTGCTGAGCTTCTTGGAAATTATGCGTTTTTTTTAGAAAGAGAAAAAATAGATATGGTGGAAGCTGAAAAGTATTACCAGATGACGCTGAAAGTTAATCCCAATCACGTGAATACAATTTGTAATTATGCCATTTATTTATGGCATAATAAAAGAGATATTAATGGAGCAGAAAATTATTTTCATAGAGCAGCTACAGTTGATTCAAATGACGCAAACTATCTTGATTCGTATGCTGTTTTTTTATGGAAAGAGAAAAGAGATATAGTTCGGGCAGAGGAATACTTCAAAAAAGGCATAAAATCAGATTCGAATTTTCTAAATATTGTTGGCAACTATGCAAATTTTTTAAGAGTTGAGAAGAAAGACATAGTAAACGCAGATGTGTGTTATCAGAAAGCGTTGAGGGTTGATCCAAAAGATGCAGTACTTCTGGGTAACTATGCGACTTTTTTGCAGATCGAAAAGAAAGATATTGTAGAAGCTGAGGAATATTATCAAAAAGCATTAAAATCTGATCCGAAGCATGCTATCAATCTTGGCAACTATTCACAATTCCTTATAGAACAGGATAAAGTCGATCAATCAGTAAGCTATCTGAAAAGAGCTTTTGAAAATAACAAAGGAGAAGATATTCTAGAACTCGAACTATGGTTCTACGCCTACGCCGTGTTCTACATCGAATATCCAGAAAGCCGCGAGAAGATCGAAGAATTACTCAACAAAGGCGTTCGCTCACTCGGTTGGAATCTCAAAGGCGTCCTTGAAATCGCTAAAAAACACGGCCATCCCGATTTCGAGAAGCTTTGTGAGTTTGAGCGGTTGATTACTGCTAAATTCTGAATACAATCCCACCTTTATCTCACAATCGACGGATATAATTTCGAGGTGACGACGATGAGTACGAAGAGCGTTCCTGTCAGGACGGCGATGTCCATTCCGATGCCGAAAATGGTTGCGCCGCCTTGGACCATCAGGGCGCGGAGCATGTCTACCTGATATGAAAGCGGGTTGATGTGGGCGACGATTTTGAGCCAGGCGGGCATGATCGAGATCGGGTAAATAGCGTTGCTGGCGAAGAAGAGGGGCATAGTGAGCACCTGGCCGATGCCCATGAAGCGTTCCCGCGATTTGACGAGGCAGGCGATCATGAGCGAGAAGGTCGAGAAAATCGCCGCGCCGAGCATCACGGCGAGCACCACTCCGGCGATGGCCGCGAGCGACCAGTTGAGCTGAATGCCCATCGCGAGCGCCATCAGGTAGATGATCGCCCCTTGCGCCAGCGCCCGCACGCCTGCCGAGACCGCTTTGCCGAGCACGAGCGCGCCTCGTGGCGCGGGGCTGGCGAGCAGCTTTTGCAGGATGCCGAGGTCGCGCTCCCAGATGACGCTGATGCCGAAGAAGATCGCGATGAAAAGCACGCTTTGGGCGAGGATGCCCGGCGCGAGGAAGCTGAAGTAGTCGAGCTTGCCGGTCGGCACGGCGTGCAGCCGCCCGAAGACCTGGCCGAAAACCAGCAGCCAGAGCGCGGGCTGGATCGAGCGGGTCAGAATTTCCGACGGATCGCGGCGTAGCTTCACCAGCTCCGTGGCGACGATGGCTGCCGTGTCGCGCAGGAAGATGGCGGGGCTGAGCCGGTCAGCCCAGGCGGCGCGCGGTCTTTCGGGTGCGGGCGGCATCCTGGTAGTTGGTCGTGTCACTGAACTCTCCTGCAAAGTGAATGAATACCTCGTCCATCGAATCGGTGCCCGCCTGCCGCTTCAGCTCCTCCGGCGATCCCTCGGCGGCGATGCTTCCCGACTTCATGATGGCGATGCGGTCGCACAAATCTTCGGCTTCATCCATGTCGTGCGTGGTGACGAGGATGGTCGTGCCGAACGAGCGGCGCAGCTCTTTGAGCCGGTCGCGCACCTGATGCCGCGCGGCGGGGTCGAGGCCGATGGTCGGTTCGTCGAGAAAGAGCACCTGTGGGCGGTGCAGCATCGACTGGGCGATTTCGAGCCGACGGATCATGCCGCCCGAGTAAGCGCGCACCAGCTTGTCGCGAGCGTCCGTCAGTCCCATAAAATGCAGGGCGTCGTCGATGCGCTGTCGGCGCTCGGCTTTCGGTACGCCGTAGATGCGGGCGAAGAGCAGCAGGTTTTCGTAGCCGGTCAGTGCCCCGTCCGCCGAAATCATCTGCGACACGTACCCCATGTGCTTGCGGACGCCGACAGGGTTGTCGAGAACGCTATACCCTGCGACCATCGCCGAACCGCTCGATGGCGGGAGCATGGTGGTGAGCATCCGGATTGTCGTGGTCTTGCCAGCGCCGTTCGGCCCGAGCAGGCCGAAAACTTCGCCCGATTGCACGACAAGGTTCAGCGCCTTGACGGCCACGAACGAGCCGAACAAACGGGTGAGCCGGTCGGTCTGGATGGCGATGCTGGTTGTCGGTTGCTGCATGGTCATGTCGATCAAAAGCGATTTCAGGCTTCTCTTGAAAGTAAAGTTCGGCAGCGCTTTCCGCAACTGTCGAATTTTCTGCGGATCGGAAATTCACCGTTAATCGGTATTTTATTGCGAGTTTTCCGTATCTGGGTCGATACCGCATACAGACCTTGAACAGTGAGTATATTTGTTCGAGGAAGAGCGTAGCCAACTCTGAAAAAGAAATTGGGCTAAAGCCCCGATTTATTAATTCTTTATCAACCCCGGACTGAAGTCCGGGGCAATGGTTGAAGAGATCGATGGACTCTGTCATATTCAGG
>CAIUQW010000300.1 GCA_903901395.1 uncultured Chlorobiales bacterium
ACGCGCGGCGTGAATCGCCGCTTCATAACCGCCGGGGCCGGAACCGATGACGGCGACATCGAACTGCGCGGTGGAATTGTCTGCCTGCTGCTGCATAACTTCTATAGGATTTGTGTGACGGCTGTCGCGTCAGAATTCGACAGCGACCGACCTTCACGGTTGCACAGGATGAATCTTTGTGTATACTGAGTCAGATAAATTTCATGAGCGATCCCGAAAGCAAACAGAATCATCTTTCGAGACAGCATCGAGCCGTCACAAAATGCAAAAAGAGCCGTTAAAAACCGAATCGCCCGCCGAGCTTCCACCGGAACTGGAACCGAAGAAGATGACCATCCAGGTCAGCAAGGTGCAGACGCCGATGCGCATCGACCGCTACCTCGCGCAGCAGGTGGAGAACGCCACGCGCAACAAGGTGCAGGAGGCCATCGAGGAACAGCGCGTGCTGGTCAACGGCAGGCCGGTCAAGTCCAACTACCGCATCAAATCGAACGACCAGATTCACATCACCTTCCTGCGCCCGCCCGCGCCGGAGCTTGCGCCGGAGGATATTCCGATCAGCATTCTGTACGAGGATGACGACCTCATGGTAATCGACAAGGAGGCGGGCATGGTGGTGCACCCGGCCTTCGGCAACTGGACAGGCACGCTCGCCAACGCGATTTTGCACCATCTCGGCAAGGATGCGGAAGAGCTTGACAAAACAGAGATGCGCCCCGGCATCGTGCACCGGCTCGACAAGGACACCTCGGGCCTCATCATCATCGCCAAGAATCCGGTCGCGCTGCACAAGCTCGCGTCACAGTTCGCCCGGCGGCAGGTCGAAAAAGTCTACAAGGCGATTGCGTGGGGCGTGCCGAACCCTCCGTCGGGGACGATCAAGACCAACATCGCCCGCTCGCACAAGAATCGCAAGGTGATGGCGAACTTTCCGTTCGAGGGAGCGGAGGGCAAGCACGCGATCACCGATTATCAGGTTGTCGAGGATTTGCACTACTTCGCGCTGATGGACATGACGCTGCACACGGGGCGCACGCACCAGATTCGCGTGCACCTGCAACACCTCGGCCATCCGATTCTCGGCGACGAAACCTATGGCGGCGCGACGCCCCGCACACTGCCTTTCAGCAAGAGCGAGCAGTTCACGAAAAACCTGCTGGAGCTGATGCCACGCCAGGCGCTGCACGCCGAAACGCTCCGCTTCCGCCAGCCCACCACCGGCGAGCATCTCGCCTTCACCGCTCCCCTTCCCGCGGACATGCAGGGCGTGCTCGAAAAGATCAGAAGCGTGCTGAAACCAGGCATCGAAAACTGAACGTGGTTTGCTTCTGCCTGCGGTTTGTTCTCTACACCTTTCTTGTATATTACAACAGAGTATCGCTGGCGCTGAGGAAATCTGGCGTCAGAGATGAATAGATTCCGTTTTCATCAATCCCCGGAAGCATTTCAATCCATGAAAGTCATCGGCATCAACGGCAGCCCGCGACCGGCGGGCAATACTTCGATCATGCTCAAAACCGTCTTCGAGGCGCTCGAAGCGGAGGGCGTCGAGACGGAACTGATCCAGCTTGGCGGCACTGACATCCGCGGCTGCAAGGCCTGCTATGCCTGCATCAAGGCGAAGAACAGTCAGTGCTCGACCAAAGGCGATGGCTTCAACGAAATTTTCGCGAAGATGGTCGAGGCTGACGGGATGCTCCTCGCCTCCCCCACCTACTTCGCCGACATCACGCCCGAGATGAAAGCGCTGATCGACCGCTCGGGCTTCGTCTCTCGCGCCAATGGCGGCCTGTTCCGCCACAAGGCTGGCGCGGCGGTGATTGCACTCCGACGGGGCGGCGGCATCCACGCCTACGACAGCATCAACCATCTTTTCGGCATCTGCCAGATGTTCACCGTCGGCTCGACCTACTGGAACCTCGGTTTTGGCGGACGCGAAGGGGGCGAGGTGGTGAACGATACCGAAGGACTCGACAACATGCGTGACCTCGGCAAGTCGATGGCCTTCCTGCTCAAAAAACTGCATTCGTGATCTGAAACCGATACCCACATCCTGTTGACACACCACTTCATGACCCGAAAAACTGTGCTCACGAGCCGCATCCCGGCTACCCTTTGCCTCTCTGCCCTCATGCTTTCCGCGTCGATTCCCGCCATCGCGGGCAGCAAAGCAAACATGGACGCGCCATCAGCGAACGTTGTCGAAACCCTCTGCGGAGAGAAGATCGCCGACCCCTACCGTCCGCTCGAAAATCTAAAAGAGCCAAAGGTGGCCGCCTGGTACCGGCGCGAGTCGGATCACGCCCGCACGGTGCTCGACGCTATTCCGGGGCGCAGCGAGCTGATCGCGAAGATGAAGGAGTTCGACCAGCGTAAAAAGGAGAAGGTGTTCGACCTCTCGATCACCGACAACGACTGCTATTTCTACCTCAAACAGACCCCCGCGGACGAAACCGGCAAGCTTTACACCCGCAACGGCTTCAAGGGTGCGGAACGGCTGCTCTTCGATCCGGCGACGTATAAAGACGAACACGGCAACACCTACGTCATCAGCGAGGTGACACCGAATATCGACGGCTCGAAAGTGGTGATCGGCGTTTCGCCCAACGGTTCGGAGAACGCGATCCTGATCGTGATGGATGTGAAAACCGGCGCGATCTCGCCCGAGAAGATCGACCGATGCTGGTTCGCCTCACCGTCGTGGCTGCCGGATGGCAACTCCTTTTTCTACAATCGCTTGAACACCGCCGACCTGCATGACAAGAATCGAGAGAAGGACAGCCGCGTCTTTCTGCACGTCGTCGGAACCGATCCTGCGACCGACCGCGAAATCTTCTCGCGCACGCGCGACGCGAGCCTGCCGATTGCACCGGAGTCCATTCCGTCAGTCATGTACGACCGCAAGAGCGGCAAGCTCTTCGCCTTCGTCGGCAGCGTCGATCCGCGAATTACGGCATGGTACGCGCCTGGGAACAGTTTCAGCGACAAGGTCATTCCGTGGAAAACGCTCTTCCGACCGGATGACGAGGTGTACGATTTCTCCCCGACGAAGCGCGACCTCTACATCTTCACGCCAAAAAATGCGCCGCGCTTCAAAGTGCTGAAAACCTCGCTCGACCGCCCCGATCTGGCGAGCGCCGAGACGGTGATTCCCGAGCCTAAGGAGGCGACCATTTCGGGCCTCGCGCTGACGAGCAAGGGTATCTTTTTCAGCGAGTCGTTCAACGGCGTCCGCGAGGAGCTGTACCATCTCGATTTTGACAGCAAGCAGCCCGAAAAGATCGACACGCCGTTCGAGGCAGGCACGCTCTCCATCGCCTCCAAAGGATTCGATCACCCAGAGGCGTGGGCGATCATGGGCGGCTGGAACCACGATTTCATCCGCTTCCGCTACGATGCCGGGGAGAAGAAATTCATCGACGAAACGCTCTC
>CAIUQW010000301.1 GCA_903901395.1 uncultured Chlorobiales bacterium
CCGTTGCGAAGCAGATCTTCGAGGTCGATCCAGATAATGGTGTCGTTGCCCCTGATGATGGCGCATTTGGTCAGCGAAGCGTTTTTGGTCTGGTCTGGAATGCCGCCCGCCAGCGCCAGCGCTTCAAGCAGCGTGCCTTTGCCGGGGAAGTTGATGACGCCCGGCTTGCTGACCCTGCCCAGCACGAAGGCCTTGTTGTTGTGGAACTCCTGGACGCGGATCGTCACTTCGGGCTGGATGTAGAAGAATTCGAGTTTTCTTGTCACCAGCGCCTGCACCTCGCTGACGCTCTTGCCGAGCACCTGAATGTTGCCGACTCTCGGTACAGGCAGTAATCCGTCGGGCGAGACGATGATGCCATCCTGCGACAGCTCGGGTCTACGCCACACCTGGATGCTGAGCATGTCTCCCGGCCCCAGGCGGTACTCGAACTCCTCTTTCGTGTCGAGCGTCCTGACCCGGTCGGGCGTGGCGAACTCCTGCGCTTTTTTCGGAAGATCAGGTTTAAAGCTGCTCTCGCCTGTTTTATCTGCTCTGGTTTCGATGGGCGTGATCGATGATCTGCATGCCGAAAGCAGCAGAAACAGGAGCGAACAGAAGAGAACGCCTGCACGCCTCAATCGGGCGTCGCCGCTTATCGTTCCGGTTTGCCGGATATGCAGTGAAGTGTCTGTTCCGTCTCGCTTCATGAATGCATGGTCAGTCAAGACTTTTTCGGAATGATTCTGGCCGGAATCCCGACGGCAATCGAGTGACTCGGCACCGGCGAGATGACCACGGCATTGGCGCCGATATCGACATGGTCGCCGATGGTGATATTGCCGAGCAGCTTCGCGCCTGCGCCGATGTTCACATCGTTGCCAATCTTCGGCGCGGCTTTCTCTTCGATGTTCTTCAGCCCCACGGTGACGCCGTTGCGGATGATGCAGTCGTCGCCGAAGCTCGCGTAGCCGCTGATGATGATGTCGCCGAAGTGGTCGATCCTGAAATTTTTGCCGACCGGCACTTCGCAGGGCAGCTCGATTCCGGTCAGAATCTGTACTGTTTTATACAAAAATCTGTACAACAAAGAAAAGGGTTTGCGCAACAGCGAATTTTTGATGCCGTAGCGCCACCGTCCATAGCGATAGACGATCATCACCCAGAACCCCTGCTGGCTCCACTCGCCATCGTAGGTTTTCAGGTCGGCCCGTATGTTGCTGAAAAGCGCCATCAGAAGTTACCAGGGAATTGGTGGTGAAAATTTGCCGAAGCGTGTATCGGAGACCGAGCGAGTAACCTGGCTCATGGTGGCGCGCGCCATCTCCTTTTTCCGCGCCGCGTCGCCCGACGGGATCAGGAGGTTTTTCAGGTAGCGCATCAGGAACCATGCCAGCTCGATGCCCGCGCTCGTGAGCATCGTCACAAGACCGTAGTTTTTGCGATAGTAGAGCCACTCGCTGCGCATCCGGAACGAGAGCACCTGTGAACCGGCGCTGTCGAAGGTCTTGTCCTTGCGTGTTTTGCTGCTTGCGCCGCCGATGTGCATCACCTCGGCGTCCGGGATGAAGAAGACCTTCCACCCCGCTTTTTTGGCTCGCAGGCAGAGATCGGTCTCTTCGTAATAAATAAAGAAGCGCTCGTCGAAGGGGCCGATCTTGTCGAGCATCCCTTTGCGCACGATGGTGAAGGTGCCGGGCACCCAGTCCACCTCCATCGGGCGGTCGTGAGCGAAGTCGCCGAATTCGTGCCAGTTCAGCCATCGAGAATTCGGGAACTTCACCCGAAGCCCCGAGAGCGTGAGCAGCTTGGTCAGGGGCGAGGGAAAACGCCGCGCCGACGGCTCCAGCCGCCCTTCCGGCGAAATGATCTTGCCGCCGCACAGGCCGCACTCCGGGTGACTCTCCATGAAGCGCACGGCGTTGGGAATCGACGTCGTGCCGACGTAGGCGTCGGGATTGAGCAGCACGATATACTCGCCGGAGGCTTGCTGGAACGCCTGGTTGTTTGCCGCCGCGAAGCCGAGGTTCTTTTTATTGGCGATAAGCCGCGCCTCGGGGAATCGCTCGGCGACCATCTCCGCCGACTGGTCGCGGGAGTCGTTGTCCACGACGAAGACCTCCATTTCTCCCTCCGCACTGCTTTTGAACAGGGCGTCGAGGCAGTTCGAGAGAATCTCCCGCGTATTGAAACTGACGATAACGACCGTGACCATCGGTTAAAGCATTTTAGACATGGTGATGATATTTGACTCGCCTTTTCGCCGGAAGGTAACGTTGCAACTCATGCGTGGTCGCGCTGCCAGCTTTCCAGATATTCTGTGGCGGCGTCCTTGTCGTCGAATAATTGAATCTTTTCATTGACGTTGGCACTCTCGAAAGACCTGCGCAACGGTTTGTCCCCGGCGGGCACGCTCACCGCGCTGGCTTTATGTTTATGCCGAAGCGTATAGATGATGTCTTCAAGGCCGTCTTCGTCAACGTTTTCGACATGCTCAAGGTCGATGACAACCATTTGATCCGGATAGAGAACCGAGCGGTGTTGCGCGAGTTCATTCGCCGAGTATTGGTTGAGCCTTCCGTAGAGGGCGAGGATGGCGATATCTCCTTTCGATGTTTCGGTAATGATCATAGATCGCTTTTAATCATGGAGGCGGTTGATGAATTCCTGCATAATTGAGCCGATCGCCGACGATGTGCTGTCCATCGTTTAAAGCGATTTTGACATGCGGAGAATATTCGAGTCGCCATCCCGATGGCAGGTGACGCCGTCCATCACCTTGCGGATAATCATCAGACCGTAGCCGCCTGGCGGATAGTCCGTGATCTCGGGAGTTGGCGTCTCGATGGTGAAGGGGCCGTTGGTGTCACGCAAGCATACCGTGAGCTGCCGCGGCTCGAACTCGAAGGTGATCGTGAGCATCTGTAAAGTATCTCGTTTTACGGCGTGTTTCACCGAGTTGGTGAAGGCTTCGCAGATGGCAAGCTCGAAGTCGTGGACGAATTGCGTGCCTTCGGATTCAGGTATGTTTTCGCTGATCAGAAGCGTTGCCACGGAGGCTGCGGTCTGAGAGGCAAAACGGACGAACTTAATCTCGCCAGGCAACGTGATGGTGATGCTCTTGTTCATGTGCGCTCGATTTGCCGGGTTTCCAGGTATTCTATGGTGGGGGCAACGTCGTCGAAAATATTGAACAGTTTATGAATGTTGGTAATCTCGAAAATTATGCGCAAGCGATGATTCATTCCGGAGAGCACGGTTACGCCGTTGGCGTTACGTTTATTCCGAAGAGCGCAGATGATAGCTCCAAGGCCGCTGTCGTCAATAAAATCAACCTTTTCCAGGTCGATGACGACCATTTTATCCGGATCGATGATCGAGCGGTTTTGCCGGATTTCCGGAGCCGAATCGTGATCGAGCTTTCCGTCGGGGGCCAGGATGGCGATATCTCCTTTCGATGTTTCAGTAATGATCATAGAGCGCTTTTCCATCGAGTCGGTTGATGAATATCAGCGAGGTCGAGTTGATTTCCGGCGACGGGCTTTTGCGAATTCTGCCGGGACGCCCGGTCAGGAGTCTCACAACGACAGCCTTGGCTATCGGTTAAAGCGATTTTGACATTGAAAGGATGTTCCACTCGCCATCCCGCCGATAGATAACGCGATCCATCAACTTTCGGATGATCAGAAGTCCGAAGCCGTTTTCGGGAAAACTCTCAATATCCGGGGCGGGCGTTTCGATGGTGAACGGCTCGTTGGCATCACTTATGCTCACCGTGAGGTGCGGCTGTTCGAAGAGGAACGTGACCGTGACCATTGCAGAAGTGGCGTTTTCCGGTGCATGGGTCACCGAATTGGTGAACGCTTCAGTGACGGCCAGTTCGAAAGCATGTGCAAATACACAGCTTTCAGTTTCAGTCTGCTGGTCGTCCGCCAGAAGCCTGGCGATCGATGACGCTGTCTGCGAGGCCAGCCTGGCGAATAAAATATCACCGGGCAGGGTGAGGGTGATGATGCTGCTCATGCGCGGGCGCTTTGCCGTGTTGCCGCGAAATCGACGGCAGCTATCGTGTCGTCGAAGATGTGAAAGAGCTTCTGCGCATTGGTGATCTCAAAGACCTTTCGCACGCGGTCGTTCATGCAGGAGAGTATGATGCCGCCAACTGGCTGACGCTTCTGCCTCGACGCGCCGACGATGGCTCCAATGCCGCTGCTGTCGATAAAATCAAGATTTTCCATGTCGATCACCACCGATTTTTCCGGATCGATGACCGAGCGGTTGTTCCGGAAATCCGGAGCGGAGAGTGCGTCGAGCGTGCCGTTAAGCGAAAGGATGGCGATGCCGATTTGCGATGTTTCGGTGATAGTCATAGGATGCTTTTTTCCTGAAAGCGGTTGACGAATGCCTTGATGATGAGGCTGATGTCTGATAGCGGGGTGCTGTGGGCGATATGGAAGCGCTCGACGATGGCCGCGTCGCCACCAGTCGCGTCGCCGTCGCTTGAGGGCCACTCTTCAGCTTCGGCGTAACTGAACACGCCCGGGCGGTAGGAGAGCGCGCTCCGGGTGATCTCCAGGCGATTTTTTTCTGCCGGAAGGGGCTTGCTGCCGATGAGCGCGAGCTGGCCGGTGAGCACGCGAAAGAGCCAGCCGTAACGATCCATCGAAAGCGCAGCAGCTATGGAGGTCAGCGAAGAGGCGGTGCTCAGTTCGACTTTACCGAGCGACATGGTCATGCCTGTCGCTTCGGAAAGGAAATCAGTCCGGGCTGATTTCCATTGACCGCGCAGTTTGAGCAGGGAGCGGAGAATCACGAACGGAATGAAGAGCACGGCGATCATGACAAGTGCTGCAACAGCGTGCGTGAATTTGCGCGGAAACGATCTCAGTACCCCCTTTTTTTTGATGCCGCTGAGCAGGTGCGGGTCTTCCATCGCGATGGATGCACCGCTTTTCGGATCGTTGAGGCGGTTTCCCGAGGCGATCCGCCCGTTGATTTTGAGGTGCTCGCCGATGTAGGTGTTGTCGAACACAATGCTCGATTCAACCGAGCTCTTCCGGTCGATGATGACGTTGCTGCCGATGATGGCCGAAGGACCGATGACCGTGTCGGCAAGGAGCTGGACGTTGTTGCCGATGCTCACCGGTTTGCGTATCTCGACCGACTTGCTTATGACCACGTTTCTGCCAAAGGCGCACCCCGGCTCGTCGCCATACCCTGGCAGCACATACCGGTCTGCTCCGCTTTCGAGCGCCTCCATCGATGCCCTGTAATAGCTTGCCATGCCGTCGAGCGGCATGAGCGACAGTGGCGCATCGACCCAATGCGCTGGCGTTTTGCCTGGCATTCCGGAAAGCGTGATGCGTCCGCCGGGGCAGGTCGCCCATTCGCCGGCGGCCATCGTATTGGCGAGGCTTTTATAATTGAGCCGCTTGTCGTAACGGATAAAGCTGAAGCCGCTGATGATCATGATCCGCTCCTCGCCACAGAACTTGCGGTTCTTGCCGAGCATCGCATGGATGGTGTCATCCGGATGTATGCTCCCGTAGGAGAGGTCGATGCCCCAGCGACTGCCATTTTCACAGTAGCGCTCCACCGCGTCAAATCCGCCATCGCAAAGAAGGCGGAGGGACGAGCTGTCGGCGATGATCGCGAAATCGATCAGAAACTCGATGAAGGGTTTGTTGCATAACGGCAGAAGCAGAGGATGGATGCAGGGAAACGCTTCGTGAACCCATGCATACTCCTCTTCCCTGAAAGCGAGAATGGTTTTCATCACGCTGTTCCCGGATTGGGTTCGCCGGCGAATGATGACGCTGCATCACTCTGGTTGGCAAAGATGGAAAAAAGCCGTTTCGCCTGGGTCATCTCGAAGACCATGCTCACCTTGTCGTTGAGTCCGGCAAGCCTCAGGTCTCCCTCTTTTTCAAGGGCCTTGCGCAGACACCCGACGATGGCCCCCAACCCGCTGGTGTCGATAAACTCGAGCAGGGTGCAATCGAACACCAACAGAGGGGTCTTTTCGAGCCATTCGAGGAAGGTTTTCTGAAACGGCTTGCTGTTTCGGGCGTCGAGACGCCCCTCCAGCCTGGCGATGCCCACCAGTCGGCCATCGATGTTGTCGAGACTGAATTTCATGAGAAGTTCCTTTTTAGTATGCGCCCTTGCCGCTGATAACGGCAGGGATGGTTTTAAGGAGAAGGCGGAGGTCGTTGAGAATGCCTGCGCTCTGGATATATTGCAAATCGAGCCGCACCTGATCGGTGAATGGAATGTCGCTTCTGCCGCTGACCTGCCAGAGTCCGGTGATGCCCGGAATGGCGTGCAGACGCTTGCGCTGTTCGAGAGTGTACTGGGCGACCTCTTTGGGCAGCGGCGGGCGCGGGCCGACCAGGCTCATGTCGCCCTTGAGCACGTTGATGAGCTGGGGAAGCTCGTCGATGCTGAATTTGCGGATGATTCGTCCCGTTCGGGTGATTCGAGGATCTTTTTTCATTTTAAAGATCACTCCGTCCTTCGACTCATTCTGCGCGGCAAGTTCGGTCTTGAGCTTTTCGGCGTTGACCACCATCGAGCGGAACTTGTAGAACCGGAAGTGGCGGCCATTCCTGCCGACCCGTATCTGGACGAAAAAGACAGGCCCCGGATTTTCCAGCACGATCGAGAGCGCCGTGATGATGAAAACCGGCAAAAGAGCGACAAGCGCGAGCGTCGAAACGACAAGGTCGAGCAGACGCTTCGCCAGATAGGAGAGCCTGATGGTGCTCTCCCAGGCGGCAACCTTCATCTTTCCCCGGAGCAGGAGCGATGGCCTGATATTGCCACTGATTTTCCGGATCAGTTCACGCCGGACAGTCGGATCGAGTTCCATGGTTTTCAGTGGTTCTTTCAGTAATCGAACTTCGTTCAAGCACTTTCCATTTCATCACCCGATACAGAAACAACGGATTTCCAACGACATAGCGCTTCCACATCCTTCCCGGTTCCTGCATGATTCTGTAGACCCACTCCAGTCCGATCTCACGCATCCAGCGCGGAGCACGTTTGATGTTGCCCGAGTAGAAGTCGAACAGGCCGCCAACACCCATGAGAATGGTTGGCCGCAATGCAGCGCGGTGCCGGACGATCCACTTCTCCTGAAGCGGCGCGCCGAAGGCTACGAGCAGAATCGAGGCTTTGGAGCTGTTGATGGCTTCGATCACCGCGGTGCTCTCTCTTTCATGGTCGAAGTAGCCGTGCATCGCGCCTGCAATGGCAACACCGTAGTTCTGAGAGATGGCGTCGCCGGTCATCTCAGCCCTGCCGGGCTTGCCGCCAAGCAGAAAGATCGAGAGCTTTTCAGCGGCGGCCATCGTGCAGAGAAACGGCAGCATGTCGGTGCCGTTGATGTTTTCGCGGAGCGGTGTGCCGAGCAGCTTGCCCGCGATGACCAGCCCGATGCCGTCGGGCAGAATGCGATCCGCCGCCGTGAGGGCCTTGCGATAGTCGCGTTCCGTGATGCTTTGGTTCAGGCAGTCCGGATTGACGAAAAAGATGGCAGACTGCCGTTTTTCAACGAGCGCCTGCCGCATCATCCCGATCGCATCGCTCATGGTCATGTTGTCGATCTTCAGACCGAGCAGCTCGAAGATTTCATTTGAGGCCGACTGTCCTTCGGAGAAGAGCATGGCCGGAAGGGCGCGCAGGATCAGCAGGAAGTCGTAGACCGGATGCTTGCTGAAGATGTATTCCCATTCGGTGGCCTCGCGTCCTTCGTGCGCGATTCTGCTGCTTTGCCGGACACTCCAGAGCGAAATGATTCCCGGCTTCACCATGCTGATATATCCCTGTTCCGGGGCTGGAGCGGAGGGCTGCCAATCCCGGATCGCGGTGCCCGCCAGGGCGAGCCGCCCGGTAAAAAGCTCCAGGAACCACGGCAGCGTGGCCATGCCGCCCGAAAGTCCGCTGAAGCTCAGGAGCGTCAGCGGTTTGCCCGAGCATCCGAAGACTGTGCGTTTCACGAAAACAGGCTTTCCGGCCGGGAGCTGAACGGCGAGCCGGCAGAGCAGCACCGGAACGAAGGCGAGGAGTGTCACGGCAAGCGCCACGCTGATCTCGATCAGTCGGACGATCAGTTCGGAGAGCGCCGTGCTCGCGACGAGCGCCATCCGCCGTTGCCAGCTGCGCCGCGCATTCGATCGGCTGGTGAGCCGTTTTTCCAGCTCTCTGGCCTTTTGCGCCGAACCTTTCGCAGTCATGATGAAGGTGTCAGTTGGTCTCCGGTTGCGTCGCGACGTCGCTGCCGATTCTGATCACGATGCAGGTGACATCATCGGCGAAATTGGTGCAACTGCAGTACTGCATGAGCGTCTCCTCGATTTTACTGGTAATTTTCGCGGTTGGCAGACCTGCGAGCTGTTCCAGCAAAGCAGTGAATCGCTCGATGCCGAACAGCTCGCCATCAGGGGAACGGCTCTCGGTGATACCGTCCGAATAGAGCACCAGAAGATCATTCTCTTCGAAAACGTAAGACGATTCCTGGTATTCCTCCTCTTCGATCATGCCCATAGGCAGGTTTTCTCCCTTGATTTTCCTGCAGAGATATGAGTTGAACGGCAGATGGATGACCGGATTGTGACCACAGTCCACGATCGAAAAAGAGTGATTTTTCAGGTCGAGACGAAGGAATACCAGTGTCGCGAAGACGCCCAGGTCGATAAGCTCGTGAATGCACCGTTCGTGAATCCGCGTCACGAGCCTTTCGAGCGTCGGATGAGCGGTGGGGCTGTTGCGCTCTTCGGCGATGGTTTTGAGGAAAATTGATTTGATACCCGCCCCGATAAGCGCCTGCTGAATACCGTGGCCCATAACGTCGCCGATGAGGATGTCCGCTTGCCAGGGATTGTATTCGATCAACTCGGTGAAGTCGCCGTCGAGATGGCCGGAGGAGTGCATCAGGTAGCTGATTTCGATGTTCCGGAGCGTTACCGGAGCCTGACTCTGCAACAGCTTTTTCTCGATCTGCGACTCCAGCTCCTTCTGCATGGTTTCAAAGTGCTTGCGACTCTTCTCCTCTTCGATTCTTGTGGTTATATCGCGAGCGATCAGCACACTGTGCGGGCCATTTTCAAGTTCCACGCACCCTCTTGAAATTTCAAGCGGCAGACGGGCGCCACTTTTTCGCACCCCTTCGGCCTGAATGACCAGGCTTGCGCAACTCGTTGCAATCTGGCACGAAGAGTTGGCAATCAGGGAGTTCAGCTCCGTCACGGTTGATGAATCCGGAAAGATTTCGGAAACGTGCTGCGCGGGATACTCACTTCTTCCATAGCCGAACATCACCTCCGCCGCAGAGTTCCTGTAACGGATCAGGCCATTTTCGTCGAGCATGAAGACCGCGTCCTGCGCCGCGTCGTTCATCGAGCGGAACTGCTCTTCGCTCCTTTTCAGGTCGGCAGCGAGCTTTTCGAGCGAGGTGTTAGCGTCGGTCAGTTGGCGGTTCTTGAGTGAAATTTCGTCGAACAGCTCCTCGCGCTCAATTTTCATGCAGTAGTAATCGAGGGCGTCGTTCAGGATATTTTTGAACGATTCGGGTTCGACTGGTTTTGGAATGAAGCGGAAAATCTCGCCCTTGTTGACCAGTTCGATAATCTGCTCGATGTCCTGCGAGCCGCTGACGATCATTCTGAGCGTGCCGGGATAACTTTGTTTGACCGCCTTGATGAGATCCAGACCGTTCATGCCCGGCATGCGAAGGTCGGAGACGACCACATCGATATGGGTTTTCTTCAGCAGATCGAGTGCTTCGCCTGCGTTATCCACAAAGTACTTCTGGTACTCTTCTCTTCTCAGGAAACGGTTGAGCGAGTGAAGAATATCCAGCTCGTCATCGACGAAAAGGATGGCGAGCTCATCACGTTGTTTCATAATGTTGTCGATTCTTCGGCGGCTTTCAGCGGCAGCCGGATGGTGAATACCGACCCGCCCTCCGGAGGGCAGGAGACGGCGAGGGTTCCGCCATGTTTGTTGGCGATGATGTCGTACGAAATGCTCAGGCCGAGGCCAGTGCCTTTGCCGGGATCTTTGGTGGTGAAGAAGGGCTCGAAGATTCTGTTTCGGATCTCAACCGGGATGCCGGGGCCGTCATCTCTGATGGTGCACCAGACTTCGTCATGATCATATCCGGTCGTGATGATGATGTGCCCTTTTTCATGGCGTTTCTGCGAGGCGATGGCGTGAGCGCAGTTGACGATCAGGTTCAGGAAGACCTGGTTGATCTGTTCCGGATTGCAGGGCACCGGTTCCAGGTTGGCCAGGTTGGTTTCTATTTCAGCAAAGTAGCGATACTCGTTCTGCGCAATGACAAGCGTGTCGCGGATGCCCTGGTTGAGGTCGAAGGGCACGCGCTGGTTCAGTGCGTGACGGAACGAGAAGTTGCGCATGCTGCTCAGGATCGTGCCGACCCGCTCGAAGCCGCGCCGGGATTCATCAAACAGTTCGGGCAGTTCGTCGAGCAAGGCGTCGATGTTCAGCCGTTTTTCCAGTGCTTTGAGTTTCTCCATCGCCTCCGGCGCCGGGCCGGAATGTTCAAGGTCGCGAAAAATGAGGCGGTACTCCCGAATGAGGTGGCTCAGGTCGTTGACATCTTCGCGAAGCGTGGCAAAGTTGATCCGTACGAAGTTGACCGGGTTGTTGATCTCGTGCGCCAGACCGGCGGCGAGCTGGCCAATCGAAGCGAGTTTCTCCTGGAGAATCATCTGCTGGTGCGTCGCTTCGAGTTCTCGCGTCCTCTCTTCCACCCGCTCTTCGAGTGTCTGGTTGAGTTCCCGCAGCTTCTCTTCGTTGCGTTTTCTTTCGGATATATCGAGGCAAAGGCCACGAATGCCGATAGGCACGCCCCGCCGGATGATCGGTTCGCTGTAAATCAGGATCGGAAAGGCAGTGCCGTCTTTTTTTTGCGCGAGGTATTCATGATTCTCGAAGGCCGTTCCCTGGACTCTCGCTAACATATTCTGCAGGACTCGCTGGTGTTCTTCAGGGGCGAAGAGTCTGATCGCCTTGAATCCTTGTGCGATATCGTTTTTGGAATAGCCGAAAAGGTCGAGCCCAGCCTTGTTTGAAAAGGTGATGTCTCCTGAGAGATCGATTTCAAATACCGGCTGAAAAAGCAGATCGGCCAGCTCCTGGAAACTCTGTTCGCTTTCGGCCAGCGCTTCCTGCTCCTTTTTGCGCTGGGTTATATCCTGCTTGATGCTGATGAAGTGGATGATCTCCCCGTCAGGGCCTGTGATGGGGCAGACGATGCAGTACTCGGTGTAGTGCTCTCCGTGTTTTTTCCGGTTGACAATTTCACCCTGCCAGATTTTTCCGGCATTGATGCTCTCCCAGAAATTGCGGTAAAAGAGCTTCGAGTGCACTCCCGAATTCAGAATGTTCATCGACCGCCCCTTCGCTTCGGCCTCGGTGTAGCCCGACAGCGCGGTGAAGCCGGGATTGCTGTACTCGATGATTCCCTGATCGTTGGTGATGACCACGGCCAGGGGAAGCTGCGTGATAGCCGCCGAAAAGAGCGTCAGCTTGTTGCGAAGCTCAAACTCGGTCAGGGCGTTTCTGATGGTGATGCCGAGCCGGTTGATGCTGACCGGTTTGAGCAGGTAGGTGTACGCCCCCAGATTCATCGAGAAAATGGCCTGCTCGGTATCGCTCGAACTCGAAACGATGATGACCGGAATCGAAATGTTGTGCTCATGCAGCCAGGTGAGCACTTTGAGACCGGTTTTTCTCGGTTCGCTGATGTCGAGCAGCAGCAGCTCGATCATGCAGGTACTGAACAGTTCAATGCAGGAGTCGTCGTTGTCGGCCATCAGGGCAGTGTAACCGAGCTGATCAATGACCGTGGCCGTGTAATTCCGGGAAACGGAATCGGCATCGACGATCAGAATGGTCGTGTACTTGTTGGGAGCTTGCGGAATGGCGCCCGCGTTGTCCTGAAAGGCATTCATTCTCTATCGGCCCGAACTATTCATGCATTGGGTGATTTTGCCGGTTGCGGTCTCGATTGCGATGATGGGTTACCAATGGAGGATTTACGCAAAAAAATCATCAGTATAATGCGTCGTAATTTGTTTTTTAATAAACTTTTTAATAAACGCCCCGCTCAGCCCTGAAACGATACCCTGCGGCCAACAAGGTAGCCTGAAAACTGGCCGGTTTCAGAATTGAACCATCAATGCTCCGCTACCTTCAAACACATCTGCTTGAAAACTGGAATGGGACATGCACTGAAAGCCCGGCTGATGTTCAGTATTTACATGCTCATTACCTGGGTAGAACGCTCCAGCTTCGCGTCCTGGTTACTCAGAAATGACGTTACTGTATACTGTTCAACCTATCCTGCGCATCTTTCGGTCAGCGTTAACGAACGTTTTCGGCGGCAGACCGAAACACCAACACATGTTCAGCGAGCGAGGAGATAAGAAGAATCTCGGGACAGTGCTGAACTAATGGACAACCCTCTCTGAACAACATGCTCTTCACCCAACAATTTTACATTATATATAAACGAAATTCAACACCAATTTTAACATTACAGTTCCTGTTTCTTGTTGTTTTTGAGGAATTTACGGCAGTTTTCCGATGTTAGGCCGTTAAACTTCATGTTGCTGTTGAAAATATTGATTGCGGTTTTCCATGTATGGCGTAAAAGCGATTTCTGCGAAAGGTAAGACGCTGTTTTTTAAAAATAAAAACAGTTCAAATAAAAAATGCCAAAGTGATCAACTATATATGATATATGTGTAATATTATTCGTTATGAATAGGTATTATGTACTTTGCAGGAGGTGTGTGTCAGAAGAGTCAGCTCTTGTGACTTGAGTGGACTGAATATGCGATCAACAGTTATAGACGCGTAATCCTGAGAGATGTCAGCTTGAGGTCATGGTGATAAGAGACGAGGTGTGTTCGTCGATGGTGAAATGGGCGCGTATCAGTAGTGATGAGGCGATAGTTTACAAAAGTCGTATGTTTTTGATGATAAACGCTGAGTGAAGTGCTGTGGTAGAGCAGGATGGAGATGTAGAAAACATTTATAAAATGGGCTAACCTTCAATTCCATACGGCTTGATTTCGCTAATCCAGTCAAGTCGCCATAAATTGATTTTGCATGAATATTCATTTTTTTTCAGTAATGCATAAGTCGGCTTGAAGAGATTGATTGTGAATATTTGTTTAAAAACTTTGCAGTTGTTATGTATGAAGAAAAATGGTGATGACTTGATTGCCCTCTTCACTGTTGTCAGAAAATAAAAAAGTACCCGATTGTCGATTCATTCATATATTAACTTCTCAAGATTCCGTGATCCACCGCAGGTCGATTGCAAGTCGATCAACAATTTTCGTCAAATACTTTATCTCTTTGTAATTGTACGGATTATCGTGATGTGGAGAATTATCTATCATTTTTTGATGATCTGAAAATCGATTTTTTATTGCTTTATCGTAAATAGAAAAGATAGATAAATCTGAGCCAGATAACGGATTGTGCTGTTCTAAGGCGAAATCTGGTGCGTATATAGGGACTTTCTGTAAAATCCAGCACTCTTGTCGGTACGCCATAGTGCTGCATCAAAGGTCGCTATGAAGGGTTTGGTTTTGAACGCTGTTCGTGTTGTTAGTCAATTTCTTGTTATTATCGATTGGTATTTTTGCAAAAGATTTATTGTTTGTAACTGTCATATTTTTGCCAACTAACTCAACGATTTATTCGTTTAATGATTCGCCAAAAACATGAACAAATCTTTTTTTTTGCTATATGATTTCAGACAATATAATGAAATTGGCTTTTGGGGTATTTCTTTTGTATCTTTTTAGGGCTAGGCTGGTAAAATAGGCTTGAAATCTGTTTATCGAATATGCATTTCTGATCTTATCGATGAAATTCTCTGGGAATGGTATAATATGAAATACTGAAAACGCAACAATCAGTCGTGCCATTAAAAGCTTCACTTCTGCCATATGCAACGGAGATGAGGGCTTTGCCGTTCATAAGTCGGCGTTTCTTCCGTTATATTGCGAAATCATCAGTATCCGGATCGGCAAGGAGAGGTTGTTGCTCTCAGTGCTGGATGAGATTACCGATCTTGGCGATGCCGAAGTTATCGGTATGAGGGAAGGGGAGTCCTAAACCAACCTCATGTTCAGGAGATGGGGTGATCTGACCAAAGAGCTGGGCCATCACCAAGGCCATATCATCCTTCAGGCCGCCGAGAAGGTGACTATATATTCAAGGCCGAGAATCGCCACTCTGTCAAAATCGGGTTTAACGATCATCGCAAGGAGTTTTTGTTCGTGATCGCTGACGATCCGTTCCGGTTGTAAACGGCTTCAGTGATGATTTTTGCACCCGTCTTTTCGGGTCATTGCATCGTCACCCACGGTATCCGAACCGTTTGCTCCAGCCGCATCCAGCTTGCCAACGTCAGCGCTTCCTTCCGTTCGCTTTTTTTAAGAATATTTTTAATGACGGTTAATATCCGCTTAAGGTTTGGTGGCTATTATTGAGTTGAACAGTTGAGGTTGGCTGACGCGGATGCTGAAAAACTGGCGTGCGTTTTACCTGAGACACTGTTTGTTTACGTATGAAAATTATCATTCATCTATTTCTTAGAGGAGCACCTTCATGAACACCATAGGACAGACATTTTTTCGCCGTTTTTACAAAATTATGACCTCGGCCTCAATGTTCATAGCATTGACGACACCTCTCACGCCAAATCTTCTTCAGGCAGCCGATGCCGCCCCGGTACAGAGCGCACCGGCATCCCTGAAGGCTGGCGACCAGTACGGCGGCGGCAAGGTGGTCTGCCTGTTCCAGCCTGGTGAGGCTGGCTATGTCTCCGGGCAGACGCACGGGCTGATTGCCGCCACGGCGGATATTGGTGAAGGTGTGATGTGGGCCAAAGCGGTAAAGCTTTGCCAGGATTACCGTGGAGGCGGGTTCAGCGACTGGCGCCTGCCCAGCAAGGAGGAGTTGAACCGGCTCTACAAGAACAATGCGCTCATCGGCGGTTTCAAGGAGCGGCACTTTTACTGGAGTGGTTCCGAAAGCGACAAAAACGATGCCTGGGATCAGAGTTTCCGTACCGGTATCTCCAATCTTGGCTACAAGCTCGACAACAATTACGTTCGCGCGGTTCGCGCATTCTGATCGGCACTGATTTCAATGCGACTGGTTTCCGGGTGGCAAGTCCTCCCCTCGCTGCCTGGGGGCCAGCCGCATTTTTTATGCCTTGCGTCTTTGCTTTGTCGTCAGGCGATGGTTTCCATTTACGGAGAGCTGACGTTTCAGCACCTCGCTTCTGGTGTCGCTTGACCTTTTTTGACGAAAGTCCTCGATTCCGCTTTCATGAAAAATCAGGGAGATCGATAGTTACAGGTGGCTTGCGTTATAGTTACGCTTTACGGAGCCGGGGCCTTCGTCAATTCATTCATTTGCGGTATACTATTGTTCTATGTCTCACATCCCTTTGCCCATCGTGATGAAAAAAGCGAGAGCTGTATCTTTGAGCTGTCACGATGCGTTCGGAAACACAATGGAGTTCAATCAAAATGGTCGTAAAACAGTAACCCCATGAGACTTCTCGTCATCGAAGATGAGGCGGGCATCGCTCGTTTTCTCAAGGAAGGTCTCGAAGAGGAGTGCTTTGCCGTCGATGTGGCCGTCGATGGTCGTAGCGGACTCGATCTGGCCATGACCAACGAGTACGACCTCATCATGGTGGACTGGATGATTCCCGCGCTCAGCGGCATCGAGGTGTGCCGCCAGATTCGCAAGTCGGGCAGCAATGTGCCCATTCTCTTTCTGACGGCAAGGGATACGGTCGAAGATGTGATTTTCGGCCTCGATTCAGGCGCGAACGACTACATCAAAAAACCGTTCGAATTCGAGGAGCTGCTCGCTCGCATCAGGGTTCAGCTCAGAACCAGAAATCAGGAGGATGAACGCCTCAGCGTTGGCACTATCACGATCAACACCGTGAGCCATCAGGTTTTTTGTGGCTCCGTGGAGGTTCCGCTCACGCCGAAGGAGTTCGCCTTGCTCGAATACCTCGTGCGCAACAAGGATCGCGCGTGTTCGAGAAGCAAGATCATCGAACACGTCTGGGACATGCACTTCTATTCCGACACCGCCGTGATCGATGTCTACATCAATTTTCTGCGCAAGAAACTCGAACAGGCCGGGTGCACCAACCTCATTCAAACGATCAGGGGCGTGGGGTACATCATTCGTGAATCCCGCTCCGCTCCTGAATGAAGCCGTCTGACAACAGCGTTTCCTCCAGTCGTTACGCCCGGATCGGGAAATTTTTCCCGCCCATGAGCCTGCGCAACCGGATCGCCTTCTACTACACTGTTACGACGGCGCTTCTTATGGCGGCTGTTTTCGGGGCCATTTTCTTTTCCATCGACCGTATCGTTTTTCTTCATTTCGATCAGGAACTGCGTCACGAGGCCTCGGAAGCGTTGCAGAAAGCTCGTCTCAAGGGGAAGCTTTTCAGCGAACTGGAGCGGTTGTGCGTGCTTGACAGCACCGAGGTGAAGCTCAATGGCGACCAATTGCCGGTCGAAAGAATCAGCACCGATTCGGGCTTCATCCAGATTTTCGACCGGAAAGGGCGAGTTATCGGCAAGTCGTTCAATCTTGAAAATCACTCCCTCAAATTCAATACCAGCTATTCGGGGGTTCGATTTTTCGACAGCACCGTTGGTACGGAGCCGGTGCGGGAGGTGCAGGTGCCGCTGATGGATAAAAAAGGCGAAGTGGTGGCATGGATGGCTGTCGCCATTCCGACGGGCAATATTTTACGCATATTTCTCGATCTGAAGAGCGTCATGCTTGCTTCGTTTCCGGTGATCATCCTTTTCCTCTTCATCATGACCCGCGTGATTGCAGGCAGAAGCATCCGGCCCATCGAGGAGGTGATCTCGACCGCCGAGACGCTGAGCCAGGAGAACTTCGGCCAGCGCATTCCTCTGCCGCGCCAGCACGACGAACTGTACCGGCTCTCCGTGACCATCAATGCGCTGCTCGACCGGTTGCAGGAGGCATTCGAGCGGGAAAAACACTTCACCGCCGATGCGTCGCACGAACTGCGTACACCGCTCGCCGTCGTTAAAGGCACGCTCGACGTACTGATCCGCAAGCCGCGAACGCTCGAACACTACGAAGAAAAAATACGCTATTGCCTCGATGAATTGCAGCGCATGTCGCGGCTGATCGATCAGTTGCTGATTCTCGCCCGGTACGAGCAGGGGACGGCCAAGCTGCACATCGCGCCACTTGAGTTCATTCCGGCACTCGAATCGGTCATTTCGCGCATGGAGCGGCTGGCCGGGGAGAAGGGAATCATCTTCGTCCGGCAGAAACGCGACGAGGGGATGGTCTCCGCCGATCCGGCCATGCTCGACATGATACTCGAAAACATTGTGTCGAATGCGATCAAGTTCTCGCCCGCCGGTTCATCCATCGAGATCGATGTCGCGCGGCAGTCGGGCCTCTTGGTCTGCACCATTGCCGATCATGGGCCCGGTATTCCAGAAGACAAGCTCCAGCAGGTGTTCGACCGCTTTTACCGGGTTGACGAGTCGAGAAGCTCCGGCACGGGCGGTTTCGGTCTCGGGCTCTCTATCGTCCGCAAGCTTGCCGATCTTCAGCACATCGCCGTTTCCGTGACCAGCCGCGAACAGGAGGGGAGCACCTTCAGGCTCGTTTTTCAGCGCCTCTGATTTTTGAGTGAATTTTAAGACAGCTTTCACCCTCCTTTAAGCTCCGCCAACTATCTTTTCTTCTGACAGATTGCTCAGGATAATTGACCAATGAACATGTTGAATTCCGTTCTCATCAGCCGCGCGTTGCCGCTGACGCTCTCATACCTCCTGCTGGTGGCCGCCACTTTCTCGGTGGACTTCATTCTCCATAAAGCGGGGCTTGCCTGGACGGGCCGTTACCTCGGCGTGGCCGGAACGCTGCTCGTGGCGTTCTCCTTCGGCTATTCGGCACGTAAAAAAAAGCTGATCGAGCACGGCCCGCTCAAGCGCTTCCTCCAGTTTCACTGCAATGCGGGTTGGGTTGGCACGCTCATGATTCTCGTCCATTCGGGGATTCACTTCAATGCAGTACTGCCCTGGATGGCGACCGCGCTCATGATGGTGGTGACGGCGAGCGGCCATGTCGGCCAGTATCTGGTGCGGCGGATCCGTGAGGAGGTGAAACGCAAAAAGCAGCAGTATGGCATTGCCGCCGACCGGACCGATGGGC
>CAIUQW010000302.1 GCA_903901395.1 uncultured Chlorobiales bacterium
CCGCGCGGAGAAAAACAGGCAGAGTTTAAGATGGTAACTTGCCGGTTGTTTATGCAGCTGCCTGTGGCTGCTCTGCTGTTGCCGATGCCTGGTCGGAGACCTTTATTGGCGAGTATGTGTCAACAATGCAGGCATCACCTCCCGTAACGCTGGCGTACACCTCGTCCGGCGTCTTGTAGCCCAACGACTGATGGAGGCGCTCCGTGTTGTCAAATCGAAAACATCCCGATATTCTCCGCTTCATTTCCGGCACCGTCCGATACTCTTTCAGATAAATATCCTCATATTTCACGCTTCTCCAGAGCCGTTCGATGAAAATCTTGTCCAGCCCACGACCCCAGTCATCCATGCTGATGCTGATTTCATGATGCTTGAGTACGCAAATAAAGGCGTCACTGGTTTATTGTGACCCTTGACCGCTGTTGAAATATTTCGGCATGCCGGATATTCGGATCGCCTCGTCCAGACAATCAAAGCAGAAATTGCGTCATCCGGCGGCTTCCGTAGAAGGGATGCATGCCGTATTCTTCATTGATCAGTTGCCTTAGCTGTATATCTTCAGCATGAGTCGTCGTGTTGCTGACCTGTTTGTAGCAACTCGTCCGGCTGATCCCGGCAAGGGCGCATTGCGTCGCGACCGGCAAGGCCTTCTCCTTGCTGATCCAGCTTTTTCGCAGCATCACGGGTACGGCCCCGCTTTTTTTTTCAGCCAGTCCAGCTCGACTTTAAGCCGACCGATTTCGGTGTACAGCTTTTCAGGGTCTGCTACCAGATCGTCTGCTTTCGGCCCTTGCTTGACCTCGAACAATCCTGCGGCATTTTCTTGAAGCTCCCGTTTCCACTGGCCGACCTGATTCGGATGGATGGTGAATTCTTTGTCGAGTTCATTCAGTGTTTTTTCTCCACGAATGGCTTCGAGTGCCACTTTTGCCTTGAACTGGCTCGAAAAACTGTTGCGTTTCTTTTCGCTCATCTCTTGTCCGTGTTTAGGACAAGTTACCACCTTAAACCTCTGTCTGAAATTCGGGATCCACAATCAGGATATAAAAAAACTCCACGGCAGAAGCGCGGAGCTTTTGAGATCATTCGTGACAACACCGAAAGAAACGCTGCCTGAATAAGGTTGATACGTCAATACAGCGATTCGTCGTTCTTCTCGCCGGTGCGGATACGGTAAGCATCCTCGATAGTCCAGACAAAAATCTTGCCGTCGCCAATCTCGCCGGTATAGGCGGTTTTCATCAGACAATCGACCGTCTTTTTCAGATTCATATCGCGAACGACAATCGAAAGAGTGAGGCGAGAGATGAAATCAGTGCTCGACGAGCCGCGAAATACCTCTTTCCTCTTTTTCTCGTTGCCGACGCCATAGGTTTCATAGTAGGTAAAGAAGTCGATGTCGATCTCATGAAGAGCCTGCTTGACCTCTTCAAATTTTGAGCGTCGTATAACCGCTTCGATCTTTTTCATAGTTGATGAATTTTTAGTGGTGAATATTGCTCACGAACATCATCACATCAATAATAATAACTCATTCATGTCTGCCGGTGAACATCGTTTCTTCATGCAGCCGGAAACTGCATCGCCTCCGGCCACATGTTCCTGATCCATTTATCAGTTCGGGTAGGCTTCCGCGCCGTGTTCGAACACGTCCAGACCGCCAACGCCGGTTTCGCCCTCTGGCTCGACGCGCAGCTTGAAGGGATACGGAAGCTGCTGGATCGCCCACATGATGACGAGCGCGACGACGAGCGTGGTCACCGTGACAATCCCGTTACCCACAACCTGGGCGATAAACACATTCCAGCCGCCACCGTAGAAAAGACCGGTGACAGGAGCGGAGTTGTCGGGGCCAAGCGGGGTCGCGGCGCCATACTTGCCACAGGCGAACAGGCCGATTGCCCAGGTGCCGAAAATGCCGTTCAGACCGTGAACCGGTACCGCGCCGACCGGATCGTCGATACGCAGGTATTCGAGCATGTAGATGCCGCCGAAGACGATACCGCCAGCGATGAGGCCGATGGCAACCGAGCCTGCGGGCGACACCCAGTAGCAGGGCGCGGTGATGGCAACCAGACCGCCGAGCAGACCGTTCACCGTGAAACCGACGTCAAATTTGCCGCTGAATGGACCGATAAAGTAAGCCAGAGCCATCGCGCTCAACGCGCCGCCGCAGGCAGCAAGCGTGGTGTTGGCGGCAACGCGACCGATACCGACGGCATCCATCGCGGAGAGCGTGCTGCCGGGGTTGAACCCGTACCATCCGAACCAGAGCAGGAACGCGCCCGTGACGGCAACCGGAAGGTTGTGCGCCGCCGGAAGACCTCCGCGCTGCTTGTCGTCCTTCAGGAATACGCGGCCAATACGCGGGCCAAGCACGATTGCGCCAGCGAGAGAGACGACGCCACCGATGGTATGCACCACCGTCGAACCGGCGAAGTCGCGGAACGGATTGCCGAGTTGCGGCAGGAATTTGCCTTCAGAACCCATCATCACGAGGAAGCCATCCGGTCCCCATGCCCAGTGACCGATGATCGGGTAGATGAACGCTGTCACGAAAATGCTGTAGATAATGTCGCCGCGGAAGCTCGTGCGGCCAATCATCGCGCCGGAGGTGATGGTCGAAGCGGTATCGGCGAAGGCGAACTGGAACACCCAGTGTGCCAGCAGCGCAACGCCGGTCGATCCATAGGTTTCAGGCGCTCCTTGCAGGAAGAACCACTTCTGGCCGATAAAGCCGTTGCCTTCGCTGAACATGAAAGCGTAACCGATAGCCCAGAAGGAGATACCGCAGATCGCCGTGTCGAGCACGCACTCGATCAGTACGTTGACGGTTTCACGCTTTCTGGCGAAACCGGCTTCAAGCATAACGAAACCAGCCTGCATACCGAACACGAGCGCGGCGGCAACCAGCGTCCATACCGTATTGAGCGCGTTGATCATGTTCGTCTCGGCTGGAGTATAGGTATCGGCTGCCATGGCCGGTACGCCAACCATTCCACCGAACAGATGCATTACCCAGAGAACCAGAACCAGACCGATAATCTTGCCGGAAAAAATAGTCGCCCCAAGTTTCCAGTTAACCGGTTGCGTAAAACTCTCCCTGAATCGGGAGAAGTAGTGACCCCGCCCGGGATCGAGTTCAGCTTCCTTCATGGTTAATACTTTGTTTTGATTGACGATACAAGCTAATAGCAAGAAAATTTATCAGTGAACGGTGCCAAGAATATCTGCCTCATACATGCGAATTTTCCAATCCATATAGCGGCATATACCTTAATTATTAATATTTAAGACAAATTTAAGATAATTTTATTAAATGAAATTAGATTTTTCCAAAATAATTACATTTATGTCCCTTGTTTGTCTTAAATCTTCAGATCAGGACATCAGATGACCTGTCATTTGAGAGATCACTGACCGTTGTCTGCTGGAAAGATGTTCTTCAGGTGAGTTGGTAAATCGTCGTGGAAACAGTCAGGTCAGATGGTTGGTGGCGTTGTTCAGAATCCCGCGTGATCTCGTGTGCGATGATTGGCGTAAAAAAGCAGAGGAGGCTATACAGCTCTCCCTCCGCCGGTGAATCGCCCCAGTTCACGCCATTTTGAATGGAGGGTGCGAGCTGGATGCTTACCGGATGCTGGGGGAGGTGATGGAGAGCGAGCTGGCGGGATGATTGGGGAGAGATGATGCAACAATCAAGAGCGGCAGAGACGATCATCTGAACAGCTCTGTCGGGTCTATTTGCAGGAACTCCTGCCACGCGATGCCGGAATTGCCGACAAGAAGCACCTTTTTCGGATCGAACATTCGCCGGAATATCTCCATGCCACTCAGCCCTCATGAGCGGCTGTTTCCCACAATATTCTGCGCTCGTTTATCATGTGAATATCGTCTTTTTTACTTTAGGGTGCCTCTAAAAATGGAGATTTGAAATACCTAAAGAAATGACTTCAGCGATGCAGGCTCATTTTACCCTGAAAAGCACCTGTTCATTGGCATCATTGCATCGAAAAACTACATTTCAGACACGACAGGTCG
>CAIUQW010000303.1 GCA_903901395.1 uncultured Chlorobiales bacterium
CAGACCACCATCGGCAAGGCGGAGCACCTCAAAAAGCCGTCGATCAAAAACGTTATCGACTACTACCGCTCCTGGTACGTGCCGAACAACATGGCGATCTGCATCGCGGGCGACTTCGACCCCGACGAGACGATCCGCCTGATCGACGCGAAGTTCTCGAAGCTCGAACCCAAGCCGGTGCCGGAGTTTCATCCGCCGGTCGAAACGCCCATTGCCGCGCCGGTCGTCAAGACCGTCACCGGCCCGGAGGCGGAGGAGCTGGTGCTCGGCTTCCGCTTCGGCGGCGCGGATTCGGCGGATGCCGACATGCTGGCGCTCGTTGACAAGATTCTCTTCAACCAGACCGCCGGCCTGATCGACCTGAACCTCAACCAGCAGCAGAAGGTGCTCGAAGGCGGCTCGATGCTGGTGATGATGAAGGACTACTCGACGCACATCCTCAGCGCCAAGCCGCGCGAGGGGCAGAGTTTGGACGAGGTGAAGGCGCTCCTGCTCGAACAGCTCGAACTGGTTAAAAAAGGCGAGTTCCCCGACTGGCTGGTGACGGCGGTAATCAACGACTTGAAACTCGAAGAGCTGAAATCGTACGAGTCGAATCGCGGACGTTCGGAAGCTTTTGTGGACGCCTTCGTGTGGGGCATGGAGTGGGATCGCCACGTTCACCGCGTCGAGCGCCTCGAAAAGATCACCAAGGCGGAGATCGTCGAGTTCGCGAAACAGCACTACGGCAATAACTACGTCGCCGTCTATAAAAAACACGGCCAGCGCGAGAGCGAGGCGAAAATCCAGAAGCCGCAGATCACGCCGATCAAGGTCAACCGCGACCGCTCCTCCGCCTTCGCCGAGAACCTGCTCGCTCAAAAGAGCGGCGAAGTGCAGCCGGTTTTTGTTGATTTCAAAAAGGACATCGGCTACTACGAACTGACGCCGGAGATCCGCCTCAACTACGTGCCGAACAAGGAGAACGAGCTGTACAGCCTGTATCTGATGTTCGACGCCGGTTCAAACCAGAACCGCAAAATCGAGACGGCGCTCGACTACCTTTCGTACCTCGGCACCTCGCGCCTCTCGCCCGCGGAGTTCAGCCAGGAGCTGTACCGCCTCGGCGCGGAGTTTACCGTGTTCACCTCGGATGACTACGTTTACGTGAAGCTCTCCGGCCTCAGGGAGAACTTTACGCAGGCCATCGCGCTGCTCGACGAGCTGTTGCAGGATGCGCAGCCCGACGCTCCGGCGCTTGAAAAACTCAAGGAGGGCATCCGCAAGGAGCGCGACGACGAGAAGCTCTCGAAGCGTAAAATCCTCTTCGAGGCGATGGTAAACTACGGCAAGTACGGCCCGAAATCGCCCTTCACCAACGTCCTGAGCGACGAGGAGATCGACAAGCTCACGCCCGAAGAGCTGCTCGGCGAGATCAAGAAGTTCATGAACTACCGCCACCGCGTGCTCTACTACGGCCCGGATTCGCCTGAAACGCTGATGACGGAGCTGCGCTCCATGCACCACTTCGGCCAGGCGTTCCAGCCGGTGCCCGCGACCGATCCATTCGTGGAACTCAAGACCGAGAAAAATCACGTCTACGTCGTCGATTACGACATGACCCAGGCGGAGATCATCATGCTGTCGCGGAGCGAGGGTTACGACGCAACGAAAGTACCGCTGATCACGCTCTTCAACGAATATTACGGCGGCGGCATGTCGTCGGTGGTTTTTCAGGAGATGCGCGAAGCGAAAGCGCTCGCCTACTCGGTCTTCTCGGTCTATCGCCTGCCGAAGGAGAAGGATCGTCACAGCTACCTCTTCAGCTACATCGGCACCCAGGCGGACAAGCTCCCCGAGGCGCTCGAAGGGTTCCGGGCGCTGATGCACAAGCTTCCCGAATCCCCGGAGCTGTTCGCCTCGGCCAAGGCGGGCATCGACCAGAAGATCCGCACCGAACACATCAACAAAGGTGACGTACTTTTCGCGCTCGAAGAGGCGCGTCGGCTTGGCCTCGACCACGACATCCGGCAGGAGGTCTTCAGCGAAACGCCGGGCATGGAGTTCAGCGACATCGAGAAGTTCCACGAGACCCGCTTCCGCGACAAGCCGCAGATCATGCTGGTGCTCGGCAAAAAGGAGCAGCTCGACATGGAGACGCTGCGCAAATACGGCGAGATCAGCTTCCTGACGCTCAGGGAGATTTTCGGTTACTGAGCGGCGACGGTCGAGATGAGCAGCAGCAAAGCGACGGTGGACAACACGGACGGTCGGGAGCAGCAACTCCCGAAGCTGTCCGGCTTTGGCGGTTTCACGATCATCGACCGCTACATCGCCCGGCAGTTCCTGACGACTTTCCTTTTCGCCCTCTTGAGCTTCGCTGCGCTCTTCATTGTCATCAACCTCGTCGAAAACCTCGACCGGTTTCTGGATCGCCATATTCCGGTCGGCAGAATCATCCTTTACTACCTGAGCGGTTTGCCCGACACCTTTCTGCTGACCTCGCCGCTCAGCGCCCTGCTCGCATCGCTCTTCGTCACCGGCAAGCTCTCGATGCAGAGCGAACTGCCCGCGCTCAAGTCGGCGGGCATGAGCCTGTCGCGCCTGATGAAGCCTTTTCTTGCCGTGACGCTGGCTATCACGTCGCTCAACACGCTCAACTCCTGCTTTATCGATCCTGCGCTTTACGACTGGTCGAAAGGGTACGAAAAACGCTATCTGAAAAACAAGAAAGATGACGACGACGGGCCGCTGCACATCCGTGAGTCGAGAAACCGAATCCTGACCGTCGGCCAGATCGGCCCCGACCGCAAAAGCGCCACGATGGTCTCGCTCGAAACCTTTGACGG
>CAIUQW010000304.1 GCA_903901395.1 uncultured Chlorobiales bacterium
TCTTTTTGAACGGACAGTACGGCATAACGATAAAAAATGGCGTACATTGACTCCTGAGTTATGAAGAATCCCGATGATCGGAGATGAAGCCTCGCAAAAAGAAGAAACGTCAGCTCCGCCAGGCTTTCGCCCGCCTGCTGCAACGCCTCGCGCCACCACGTAGCGGCGTTGCCGAATTCAGCGGCCCATTGCGCTCCGTCGCCATCCTCGCGCAGGAGAAGCTCGGCGACTGCGTTCTGCTCACGCCCCTCGTCAGGAACCTGCGCCGGGCGTTTCCCGATCTCGACATTCACATCATCGCCTTCAGCCGCGCTTCGGCCAGCTTCTTCAGAAACGACCCGGAGGTGACGGCAGTGCATCTCGCCAAGAAGCAGCCCCGGCGCTATTTCCGGGAAGTGCTCGCCCGCGAGTTCGACCTCCTCTTCAACACCAAGGATCACCCCTCGACGCACTTTCTGCTCCAGTCGGCGCTCATCCGCGCCCGTTTCAAGGTGGGGCACAAAAATCCGTTTCACGAGGGACTCTACGACCGGCTGCTCGACCTGGAGTTCCACAGCCACATGGCAGGGAAAAACTGCGCCCTCCTGCCGCTGCTCGGCGTCGCCGCGGATACGGAGGCGTGCCGCCCGTCGCTTCCCGCTATGCCGCTATCGCAGGAGCTGACGGCCTTTCTCGGCAAGATCGAAGCCGATGCGCCCATCGGCATCAACATCAGCGCAGGGGAACCGAACCGAATGTGGATGGAGGCGAAGTGGCAAGCGCTGCTCGAACGCTTTCCCGGCGAGCGCTTCGTGGTGCTTTCCGGCCCGGAGGATATGGACGCCAAGCGCCGCCTCGAACAAAGCTGCCCGAACGTCATCGCTTCGCCCTCCACGCGGAACCTCTACGAAGCGAGCCGCATCGTCGCGAAACTGCGGCTGCTCGTCACTCCAGACACCTCGATGGTGCACGTCGCCTCGTCAACCGGCACGCCCGTCGCCGGGCTGTACCGCGAAGCGCCGCAGGACATTTCGCGCTTCGGCCCCTACGCCATTCCGTTCGAGATCGTCATCTCGCCGACGGGCGAAGTGAGTGGCATCGAGCCGGATGAGGTCGCAAGTGCCTTGACACGGCTCACTGCCCGCATTATTGGGAAAAAAGCGTGAAATCGTCTACATTAACGGAGACTCTTTTTCCGATAAAGCATCGCCCGGCCCATGACCATTGTTCTTTCCATAATCTGCATCTCGCTCCTCGCCGGACTCGGCTTTCTCGTCAATCACCGGCTCAAACGGCGGCGGCTCAAGCAGCAGCGCCAGGAGAACGATATCTGGTCAATTGGCCTGTATGAAGGCCCCGATCCCGTCACGCTCTCCCCCGCTTCCGGAGTCCAAAACCCTATTCTGACGGCCAGCGACATCACCGATGTGCCCGCGCGATTCGTGGCTGATCCCTTCATGATCACCCGCGACAGCACGCATCACCTCTTTTTCGAGCTGCTCAACACGAAGCGGAACATGGGCGAAATCGGCCACGCCGTCAGCGACGATCTCAAAACATGGCGCTACACCGGCGTGGCGCTCCGGGAGCGGTTCCATCTCTCCTATCCCTATGTTTTTGAACACGATGGCGAGATGTATATGATTCCCGAGTGCGCCAAATCGAAATCGATCCGACTCTACCGCGCGGCCTCGTTTCCGAACGACTGGCGGCCAGTCGCCACGCTCCTCAGAGGCGACAAGCGCGAAGTGCCGCTGCTCGACCCGTCGGTCGTGTTTCA
>CAIUQW010000305.1 GCA_903901395.1 uncultured Chlorobiales bacterium
CAACTGAGCTACCTCACCATAAGGGCCACAATATACGGCATCACCTTTCTAAATGCAAGCGCTGCAAGCGATTAATTTTGCATTTTTCTGGCTTTGAGTCCAGCCAGAATCGCCTCGCCGATGAAGCCGTCTTCGGGCGTGGTGATCTTGATGTTGTGGTAGCCGGTCTCGTAGACGCGAATCTGCTGCTGCGGAAAATAGCGCTCCACGAGCGCGGCATCGTCCGTGGCGTACCACTGCTCTTCGGCGGCGCGGCGGTGCGCTTCGATGAGCTTTTCGGGGGCGAATCCCTGCGGCGTCTGCACCTGGAGCAGACGGCTGCGGTCGAGCGTGTCGCCGAAAATCTCCGGATTGCAGCCGACGTACTTGATGGTGTCCTTCGGCTTCGTGGCGGGCACGCAAGCACCATGCAGGGCCGAGATGCGGGCGATGTCGTCGATCTCCTCCGGCTGGATGAATGGGCGTGCGCCGTCGTGCACGAGGATCGCGTCGGGCATCACGCCGGAGCTTTCGATCTCCTGCTCGATCAGCCTCATGCAGTTGCCGATGGAGTCCTGCCGCTCCTTTCCGCCTTCGATAATTGCGGTGATTTTCGTGAAACCGCTCGTTCTGGCGATCTCGTCGAAGACCGGAATGCTGTCGGGCAGCGTGGCGATGTAGACCGATTCGACGGTCGAGGCCTCCTGGCATGCCTTCATTGCATGCCAGATGACCGGCTGGCCGCCGATTTCAAGCATCTGCTTGCTCAGCCCTCCGTCGAGCTTCATTCTTTTTCCGACGCCGCTGGCGGCGATGATGACTACGGTTTTCATGAGCGTCAGACGATAAGCATGGCGTCCCCGTAAGCGAGGAAGCGGTAATTATTTTTGAGCGCGGTTTTGTAGGACTCGAGCAGCAGGCGGTGCTCGGCGAAGGCACTGACCACCATCATCAGTGTCGTTTCGGGCTGCTGGAAGTTGGTGATGAGCGCGTCGGCCACCTTGAAGGTGTAGGGGGGATAGATGAACTTGTCGGTCCACCCCTGGCCGAACTTGATTTTGCCCTCGACCGTAGCGTTGGCCTCCAGTGCGCGGCAGGTGGTGGTGCCGACGACAAAGACGCGGCCAGACTTGTTCATCTTGGTCTCGTTGATCTCCATCGCCGTCTGGTAGGGAATGTTGAAATACTCAGAGTCCATCTTGTGCTTTGAGACATCCTCGACCTCGATGGCGTTGAAGGTGCTCAGGCTCGGATGCAGGGTGACGGGCAGAATCTTCACGCCGATCTTCTGGAGCTGCTGCAGGAGCGGCATCGTGAAGTGCAGCCCTGCCATCGGCGCGACCACCGCGCCGTTCTGGTTGGCGTAGACGGTCTGGTAGTCGGTGCGGTCAACCTCTTTCGCTTTTCTCGTAAAGTATGGCGGCAGCGGTACATGGCCGATCTTTTCCACCATTTGGAACACATCGATGTCGGGATTGAGGAAGCGGATCGTGCGGCCTCGCGACGTGGTGTTGTCCACCACCTCGGCCACGACGTCGTCCTCGAAATAAATCTTGTTGCCAACGCGCACCTTGCGGGCAGGATCGACCAGCACGTCCCAGAGTCCGGCCTCCTTGTTCAGCTCGCGGAGCAGGAACACCTCGATCTTGGCGTCGGTTTTCTCCTTCTGCCCGAAAATTTTGGCCGGAAAGACGCGACTGTTGTTCACGACGAGCAGATCGCCCTTCTTGAAATAGGAGACAATGTCGGTGAAGACCTTGTGCTCTATCTCCTTTTTGCGACGGTTCAGCACCATCAGCTTGCAGGCGTCGCGGGGCGATTCGGGATGATCGGCGATTCTTGTTTTGGGAAGCGTGTATCGGAAATTGGAGAGCCGCATAGGTTGAGGGTCAATGGGTGAAGTGCCCGTGAAGATGATCCTATATATAGCGTTTCAGGTTGAAATAACAAAACCGGGAGGGTTTTCGTGCCCTCCCGGTTTTGTTTCGTTCAGCCAAGCTGTACCGTGAACTCCTCGCCCTTGCGCAGGGTGACGGGGTGTCCGGCGATGATCGCCGGAAGTTCTGCCTTATCCGATTCGGTCAGCGTGACCGACACGCTCGACGGGGTGAGCGCAATGTGGTACCAGCTTCCCAGGAAGCTGAGGTTCGTCTCGATGCGCCTCCAGTGCGGAGGGAAGTTGGGCTTGATGTTGAGCAGTTCGTTCTGGAACGAGATGCCGGAGAAGTAGCGGGTGACGGTGTCGATGGTGCCCGCCATGACGCCGCAGTGGATGCCTTCCGGCGTCGTGCCGCCCTGCGTGTCCTGAATATCGCTCTTGAGCGCTTCGACGAACCAGCTCCAGGCGGTTTCGTGGCCGTCGTGCAGATAGCTCGAAATGATCGAGTGCACCACCTTGCTCAGGGTCGAGCCGTGGCTGGTTCTCGGTTCGTAGAAAGCGTAGTTTTCGCGCACGAAGCGGAGCGCGTCAGGCACGTGGTAGCCGAGCTTTTCGAGAATGGCGCACACCTCCATCGGCGAGAGGGTGTAGAAGGTCATCAAGACGTCGGCCTGCTTGGCAACCTTGTAGTTGTCCGGCGAGTCGTTCTCCGCTTTCAGAATCCTGTCCATCCGGTGGATGTTGCCGTACTTGAGCTTGTAGTGTTCCCAGTTCAGCTCCTTCAGCCCCATGTAGCCGTCGAACTGTTCAAGGATGCCGTTCTCATCGATGAGCACGTTCATCTTGCCCGAAATGTCGCGCCACTGCATGAACTCGTCGTGGCCTATGCCGATCTTCTCCATGAGAGAGTCCATCACCGACGGATCGAGCTTCTGCGAGGTTTCGAGCGCCTTGTCGAAGAGCCAGGCGGTCATGATGTTGGTGTAGGTGTTGTCCCTCACGCCGTGCTTTCCCGAACCCGGAAGTTCTTCGTGGAACTCGTCCGGCCCCATGACGCCCTCGATGTGGTAGCGTCCGGTCTCGGGCGAGAAGGTGGCGATGCTCGCCCAGAAGCGGGCGATCTCGAACATCATCTCCGCGCCGTAGTGGTTGAGGAACTCCGTGTCGCCGGTGTCGTGAACGTAACGCCAGGCGTTGTAGAATACGGCGATGGAGACGTGGCGCTGGCGGCAGCTCAGGTCGGGATCCCAGGCGTCGCTCTTGGGATTGTAATGGATGGTCGGCGTCTCCTCGCGCCCGTCATCGGCGGTCTGCCAAGGATACATCGCGCCGTGGTAGCCGTTGTCCCGGGCGTACTCGCGAGCCGCGTCGAGCTTGTGGTAGCGGTACATCATGAGCGCTTTGGCCATCTCCGGCAGGTGCTGGATGAAGAAGGGCATGATGTAGATCTCATCCCAGAAGTAGTGGCCGCGATACCCTTCGCCGCTCAGGCCGCGCGCGGCGATGCTGGCGTCGATGTTGACGTTGTGCGGCGAGATGGTCGAGACGAGGTGGTAGATGTGCAGGCGGAG
>CAIUQW010000306.1 GCA_903901395.1 uncultured Chlorobiales bacterium
GCCCCGGACTTCAGTCAGGGGTATGCAGATAAGACATAACTAATAAAGGCTTTAGCCTTATTTCTTACATCGACGACAATTGCGATTTATTGTGGTCGATGTAAGAATTTTGTAAATCTCAACTGTAGGGGCGGGTCTTGTGCCCGCCCTCTTACTCTCTCAAAGTTGAAATATATATCACGAGCATTCCGGGGATATGATTTGGCGAGATGATAGAAGAAGATGCTTGATGAGCTTTTCGCCTGTTTCGAAAGCAAATCATTTCCGTTCAGATCGAACAATCGAATTGCTTTTCAGCCAGTTCGAAAAACCGGATTCATCCATTTCACCTGCCGCCAAAGACAGAACCGCGTGAACCGTATCGATTTCCGAGGAGTTCAGTTGCCATCCGTTACTGTTCAGAAACACATAGGCAGCAAGAAATCCTGTTCGTTTGTTGCCGTCAATAAATGGATGGTTGCGGATAATGCCATAAGCATAGGCTGCGGCGAGATCGAAGACGGACGGATCATCCGCATAATGCGCCTGTTGTTTCGGACGGGCGAGAGCCGACGACAAAAGTGCGGCGTCACGAATACCGGCGCTGCCGCCATGTTCGGCAATCTGTTCGTCATGGATCGCCAGAACCACCTCATCCAGAAGCCAGCGCCAGCTCATTTGGCAAGCTCGTGGAGCGCATTCCGGTATTCGCTCATCCCCTGACGAGCCGCCTCCATTTGCTCGGCAAATTCTGGATTGTAGGGTGTAACTGTATATCCTGAAGGGGTTTCCGTCAAATAGACAACGTCGCCTTGCTTGACCTTCAGCCGCTCCGCAACAGCCTTCGGCAGAATAACGCCCGTCGAATTCCCAATCTTCGTCACCTTGGCACGCATCTCATCATCTCCGTTTTGTTTTACCATATGTTATAACAAAACAGGGAGACAAACAACTGCTTCGTCAACCACACCGGCCATAATCAGATGTTCAAGCTGGTGCCGGTTGTTGGCCAATGGGTGAAAAATGCGGGGGATATTACAAACTCTCGAAAATGAGATATATGCTGAGGATTCAGGGGGTTTGATGGGAGGGGGGATTACCTATAAGACAGTAAGTGCTTGAGATGGTTATTGAGAAGTGGTCAGGAAGCTTACTGTTGGTTGAAATGATGAATAAACTGTGATTAAAAAAGTTAACATTAGGAAAAAGTATCAGAGCAAATTTTCTGACAACGCTCTTTTAGAAGAAAAAATGTTACCGGCTATTTTCATAACTTGCCTTTTTTTGACAAGACATACATTTACATAATCCGGTTTTTCCGTCAAAAGAAGACCAGTCATCTGTCATTTCCCCACAAATTTGACATTTCTTTTTTCCAAACAATGGACTTGATAAAGTCATATTCACTGTACTTGAAATCATCGTCTCTTTATGATGAAGACTTATTTCTTGCTCGTATTTTTGCAATTTCTCATATTCTCCTTTATGCACAAACTCACCAGTTTCTGACGAAATTGAAACTTCATCTAAATTGCTATTTACATTATAGCCAGTATAAACATTTGGTTTATGATAAAGCGATAAGTTCCTATATGTAAATAACTTTCGATTATTAACACCCAAATAATGCAATGATCCACCTGATATTGAGTGGCCATAACTATAAACATCATCATGCATTGAGTGCTGAATAAATTCTCTCTCAGTGGTTGAAAGAAATAAATTTTCGGAATTGTCTTGATCTATGCGCAACATATTTTCACAAAATACCCAATGAAACTGAATCCCTAATTCCTCTGCGCTATTTTGTAATACTATTCGTTTTTCTGGCTTTAACGCTGAATCAATTATCCAGTAGGCAAAAACTTTCGAATCTTTCACAACCCAGCAATCTATTGGACGAAATAATTCTGATCCATCAACTTGTTTTTCGATTGTGACATTTGCATCAATTTTTGTTTTAAGCCATTCATAAAGAACAGCACGAGAATTACGGAGAATAGGTGACTCATCTGAATAATTGCAATTTATTAGATGTTTATGAGCGAAATGTTCTCGCCTTTGTTCACCTGCTCGAACTCGAACCGGTTGTCTGCAACCCTGACATATTAAAATATCTTGATGGTCAAGTTCTCGAAGTTTATCAATAGCTTCTAACCACTGCTGATCTAAAATCACTACATCAGAGTTGTCTCGTTTATCCAATGCTTTAAACATATGTTTTTCCTATATTTTTAATCATAAAGCAATAGTGTTTTTGTATATTTATCAGAAAACGGCTCTGGATACTACTACGGATAATCTATGAAATAATATCACAAAACAACGTCCTCTTCCGCCATCCCCATCAACCCATAAATTCTTGTCGGCAACCACGCCTTCCGGTTTGATGGCGTATTATCTGCGCTTTCTCAGCCTGACGCTTGCTTTTTTAAACCTTGCAGGAACGGCTTGAAAGGTTATTATGATGGGTGACGTGCCGGGAGCGTCCGGCGATTGCAACCAGATTTGAGAAGCGCCTTGGAGTTCGTTCATCTTCACACCCACACTCACTACTCGATGCAGAGCAGCCCGA
>CAIUQW010000307.1 GCA_903901395.1 uncultured Chlorobiales bacterium
AAATCGCTGTCGCTCGACACAATGCAGAAGGCGTCGAGTTTTTTGCTGAAGAGCAGGTCCATCGCGTCGATGGTCATCGCCATGTCGGTGGCGTTCTTGCCCTTGGTGTAATCGAACTGCTGGATCGGGCGGATGGCGTAATCGTGCAGTTTATCCTCCCATCCCTTCAGCGAATGGCTCTTCCAGTTGCCGTAGGCCCGGCGTATGTTGACCACGCCATATTTGGCCATCTCGGCCAGGACGAAATCGATTTTGTCGCTCGGCGAATTGTCGGCATCGATAAGCATCGCAATCGTTTCCCGGCTGTGCTCCATAATGAAATCCTCGTCGTTGCTCTCGCCAGCTCCTCGTCGGGAATCGGAAAGAGGTCGTTGTAAAACCGGCATCCCCAGGCGGAGATGCGAACAATTGGTGTGTCGCCAACCTCTTGCCCGAAACGAAGTTCACAAAGCGGCGGCGAAATTTTTCACATTGCGTAATATAAACCTGTTAAGGTCGATTCATACGATCATACGCTCAAAATCGCCGGAAAAAGCCAGAATCTGCCGCGCGGCGGCGACCACCCGTCCGGCGAGGCAGGCGATCAGATGCGGCGAGTCGTTCAGGCAGGGAATCGACTCGACCGCCACGCCCGACTCGATAGCGGAGAGCGCCGATTCGCGATGGATCGTCTCGTTGCCGTCGGAGAAATACCCGGCGGCAAACAACGAAACGTGGCGGCAACCCTGGGCGAGAAGCATCTTTCCCGCCTCCTCGAACGAGGGCGAACTCCACTTTCCACCCACGTCATGGTTCAGAAAAGCGGTCGCGACGGTGCCCCACGGATTTCGGGGATCGGACTCGATGAGCGCCGCGAGTCGCCGGGAGAACGCGACGGTCTCGTCGTGGCCGGTGTGGAATGCGGGGGCTGCGCCATTGCGATCCGCGACGAGCGTGCCGTGAAACAGCAGCATCAGCGCGTTGCGCTCGCTGGAGCCGGTCGGCAACTGACGGCCACCTCCGAGCAGATGGTCGAGGCAGGCGCGATGCAGCGTTTCATCCTCCCAAAGCCGCCCGACCACGCGCGTGCGCGAAAGATCGGCGGGCGAGCATGTGCGCCCGAGATGCGAGCAGAGAAAGCCGCAGCTCATCGCGTTGTCCACCGGAGCCATCGGCAGCACGATCACCCCATCATAATCGCAGCACTTTTCGAGCACCGCCTCCACGTACGGCTCCGAAGCTGAAAACGCCGCCATCACCTCGAACGAAACGCCATCGAGCATCCCGCCGAGACGCGCCTGCAACGCAAGAGCCTGCCGCCTCGTAAGCGGATTCTGCGGCGAGCCGGAGCTTTTGTTTCCGATCTTTTTTCTGACCGACGAGGTGAGCGATATGAAGTGCCGGAGCGGCACCGGCACGGAAATGATTTCCGAGGCTCGCTGGAGGGTATGGAGGCTCACGCGGTAATTCTCGAAAAACCCGGCGGTTTCAGCCTCGCCGTGGGCCGCCAGCACCACGGCTATTCGCTTCGCGCTCATCGTTATTGCTACGGCCATTAAAACTCTTCATAATTGCCCCGGACTTCAGTCCGGGGTAAACAGATAAAACATAATGGATAAGGGCTTTAGCCCAATTTCTTGCAACGGGCAGATGACTGTTTATTGTCACCGGAGCAATAAGCTCACGACTTCTTTCTCGGCGACTCCTTCACGATCCGCGCCTCCATGCCGTCGCGGAACTTCTCCTCCGGCGAGGTCACGACGACCTCACCATCCGCGAGGCCGCCGGTCACTTCGATGAAGACGAGATCGCTGTCGCCGGTGCGAATCTGCTGCTTTTTCAGCTTTCCGGCGACGATCTTCCAGACGTAGCTCTTGCGCTCCTCCTCGAAGATGGAGCTTTTTCTGACGAGCAGCGTGCCCTTCTTCGTGTTGTAAACGATGTTGGCTGTCGCGGTCATGCCGCCCTGAATCTCCGGAACTGCTGTGTCGAGCTTCAGATAGACGCGCGAAGTCTTCGTCACCCGGTCGGTCTGCGGCACGATCCGCGTCACCGTGGCGTCGAAGCGCTTCTCGGGCATCGAGTCGAAAGCAATCACCGCCTTGAGGCCGGTGCGCAGGCGCGGCACGTCAAGCTCGTCAACCTCGACCACCACGAGGTAGCGGGCCGGATCGGCTACGGTCGCCACCAGCGTGCCGGACTTGACGTAATCGCCCTCCTTGACATTCTGGAGCGTCAGAATTCCGCCAAATGGCGCAACCACCGAGAGCTTTTTCAGATCGTCCTCGCGGCTCCTGAGCTGCGCCTGCCGCTGCCGGAGCGACTCGCCCGACTGCGTGTTGTTGCGCTCCGCCGCGTCAAAATCCTGTCGGGAGATTGCTCCGGCCTGGAAGAGCGTGCGGTTGCGTTGCAGCCTGAGGTTGTTGTCGCGCACCACCGCGGCCTCCTCGGCCACCGCCGCACGCGCTTCGTCCGCGGCAAGGCGCGGCTGCACGCTGTCGAACACGATGATCTGTTGGCCTTTCGCGACGCGCTGCCCTTCGAGAGCGCCGATGGAGCGCACCGTGCCGGAAAACTCGGCGCTGAGGTTGGCGATGTTCTCCGCCTCGACGTATCCGGTTGCATAGATCGCTTCGACCAGCTCCGATCTCGAAATCTTCTGCGCTTCGACATCGACGGTATTGCCACGGGTCAGCAGATATCCGAGAGTCGCGGCAAAAATTACGGCAAGCGCTATCGAGAACTTCGGAAGCATCTTCTGCAAATTCTGCATAAGATCAGGGGAATGGGAATTAACGGTTACAAATCGCCCGGTTCGACCAGGCCGGACAGTTTTTCAAAAAGGCCGCAAAAGCGGATGAATTTTTCACGATTGCAGCCTTGGTTTTTCAATATTTTTAACAATCTTGCAAATCTTTCTGCCGGGCGGTTTCTTCTGGTCTTTTACAGGCCGGTTGAACGCAGGCACTACGGAAAAAATTCTAATCTACAGCTTCAATGGGCGAGAATCAAGAGACGCAGAAAAGCTTTCTCGAAACGGTCAAATTCGACAGTAAGGGGCTGGTGCCCGCCATCGTTCAGGATCACGAAACCGGTAAGGTGCTGATGATGGCCTGGATGAACCTCGAAAGCCTCAAAATGACCCTCGAAAAGAAAAAAGCGTGCTACTGGAGCCGCAGCCGCAACAAGCTCTGGCTCAAGGGCGAATCGTCCGGAAACATGCAGGAGGTGCACGACATCCTCATCGACTGCGACGGCGACACGCTTTTGCTCAAGGTTTCGCAGCGAGGCGGCGCATGCCACGTCGGCTACCACTCCTGCTTCTACCGCAAAACGGTGGACGGCGAGTCGATGGAGATTTGCGACACCCTGATGTTCGACCCCGAAGAGGTTTACGGCAAACAAAGCTGACCCCCGATGAGCAGTTCCAAAGAGACCGCAAAGTCCCTCATACAGACAAAATCACGTTCCTCGATCAGGAACATGTTCGACGAAGTCGCGCCAACCTACGACTTCCTCAACCACCTCCTGAGTCTCGGCATCGACAACTACTGGCGCGGCGTGGCCGCCGGAAAGGCCCGCAAACAGGTCGCCGGAGAGCGTGAACCGAAGATTCTCGACGTCGCCACCGGCACCGGCGACCTTGCCGCCTCGATGGCGAAGATTCCCGGCGCGAAAGTGACCGGCTACGATCTCTCGCCAGAGATGCTCTCCATCGCGAGGAAAAAATATCCGTCGATCGAGTTCATTGAAGGATACGCCGAAAAGCTGCCTTTCGCGGACAGAAGCTTCCACGTCGTCAGCGCCGGATTCGGCGTCCGCAACTTCGAGAACCTCGAACAGGGCATGAAGGAGTTTCACCGCGTGCTCAAGCCGGGCGGCTGCGCCTACATCATCGAGCCGATGATCCCGCGCAATCCGGTGATGAAAAAGCTCTACCTGATCTACTTCAAAAAGGTCCTGCCGAAAATCGCCGGAATGTTCAGCAAATCGACCTTCGCCTACGACTACCTGCCAAACTCGGTAGAGCAGTTCCCGCAGGCTGAAAAGTTCACGAAGATTCTGAAGCAGGCGGGCTTCAAGAAGGCGGAGTATTTTCCGATGACCTTCGAGACTTCGATTTTGTACGTGGCGACGAAGTAGTTTTTGGTGGGAAAATAGTTCCTATAGGACTTATACGACCTATAAGTCCTATAGGCGAGGAATCTCGTTGATTCGATAAATTTTGCAGCAGCACGATACTGTTCCCCAACAAACAGTTACTTGCTATGACTGATACATCCCGGATTATTGCGCCGCATGGCAAACAGAGAGCCGCTCTCTTTCATTAGTTCGGCCATTACTCTTAAACAATTGCCCCGGACTTTGGTACGGGGGATATGAACAACACAACATAGATAAGGGCTTTAGCCCAATCTGTTGATCTTAAGTCGTTTGTGGTTTATTGTGACCGGAGTAACAGATACCTCCGCATCCCCGCCCTTCACATAAACTCCTCGAAATAATCCAGATCCTTGTGGAAGGTCTCTTCCAGCGCGAAGAGTGACGCAAACGCCAGCACGATGCAGATCGCGCCGACGATGATTGCGCCGGTTTCGAGGCCGAAGTGCTCCTTGGTGTACTTGAAGAGCATCGTGATCGGCACCACCATGCCGCGCACGAAGTTCGGCACGGTCGTGGCGACCGTGGCGCGGAGGTTGGTGCCGAACTGCTCGGCGGCGACGGTCACGAAGATCGCCCAGTATCCGCCCGAAAAGCCAAGCGCGCCGCAGATGGCGTAAAATACGGCGGGCGTCGCCGGGCCTTGCCGGAAGAATATCGTGATCGAGCCGATGATAAGCACGAGAAACACCAGCACCGCCTTTTTGCGGCTCTTCAGCACCTGGCTCAACAGGCCGCTCGACAGGTCGCCGAAAACGAGGCCGAGGTAGCAGAACATCACGGCATTTCCAGCGGAGACTTGCCCCGTCGTGCCGAGTGCCGTGGCGAATTCGGGCGAGAAGGTGATGAGCACGCCGACCACGAACCAGATCGGCACGCCGATGAGGATCGAGTTCAGGTAGCGGAAAAAGCGGTCGCGACTCGTGAAGAGCGCCAAGAGATTGCCTTTGCTGATGCCCGAACTCGTCTCCATCGACTGGAACATGCCCGACTCGGAAATCCTGATTCGCGCGATGAGCAGCATCAGGCCGAGTCCGCCGCCGATGAAAAAGGCCGTGCGCCAGTCATAGTGCGTCGCGACGGCGTTGGCCAGAATCGCGCCGGTCACGCCGATCGAGGCGACGAGCATCGTGCCGTAGCCGCGAATTTTGGTATGCAGCACCTCCGATACCAGCGTGATCCCCGCGCCCAGCTCTCCGGCCAGGCCGACGCCCGCGATGAAGCGCATCACGGCGTAGGCGGGCAGCGAGGTCACAAGGCCGTTGGCGATGTTGGCCAGCGAGTAGATCAGAATCGAGCCGAACATGATCTTCAGCCGCCCCTTCACGTCGCCCAGCCAACCCCACAGAATGCCGCCGACCAGCATCCCGATCATCTGCATATTGAGGAGAAAAACGCCGTAGTCGATCAGCGCCTTGCCTTCGAGACCGAACGCCTTGAGGCTCGGCACGCGCACGATGCTGAAGAGCACGAGGTCGTAAATATCGACAAAGTAGCCAAGCGCGGCCACGATCACCGGAAGGCTGAAAACGTCACGGACGCTCGCGTGGGATTGTTCCTGCATAAGGGAAGAACGGATAATGGGTTGACAAATCAGAAAGGAAAATAAGACCTTTTCGGGGATATAACCTGAATCCGGAAATTTCAGGAATCGGGTGAACGATGGCCTGTCATGCCAGGCCTCGCCTGCCACGTCGGGAAACGACGAAACACAGTGATATTTTTATTAACGCCCTATACGAAATTTTATAAAATACTATATATTGAACGCAGGATGTATGGTCAATGAGTTCCGAACCACATCGGGAAATGATCACAACCACTGATCGCGACTCGGCAATATCAGTACCTGGAGTCGCAACATCAATCTGTCTCATGCCTGAAAAACCACGCACATCGACTCCAGCTTTCTCCTTCGACAATTTCCCCTCTCCGGATAGCGGGAGCGCCCCGGATACCATAAAAGAATCTGGCAAGACGGATTACAATACACTGGCCGCTGTAACGGAGATCTATGACGCCATTCCGGCCTCGGTCATCATCGTTGATGCGCGGATGCGCCTCGTTGGCTGGAACCGTTTTTCGCGCGATACGATCAATGGCTTGTCTGACCAGGAAATGTCGAGCGTCAATCCGCTGAATCGGGTGCATCCCGACGACCTGCCCGAAATCAGCCGCAAGGTGGAAGAGATCATCCATTGCAACACCGAGGAGAGCGCCGAGTTCAGAATGTACCACAAAAGCGGGCCGCCCTACAAATGGGCGATGTTTCGCGGCAAACGGGCCATCATCGAGGGAAA
>CAIUQW010000308.1 GCA_903901395.1 uncultured Chlorobiales bacterium
CTCATGAAGCGGATCGAGCGGATCATCGACAGCGCCCAGTTCGTCATGGGGCCGGAGGTGCTCGAAGTCGAGAAGCAGCTCGCCGCATACGTCGGCTCGAAGCACTGCGTTTCGTGCGCATCCGGCACCGACGCGCTGCTCATTCCGCTCATGGCGAAAGGTGTTGGCCCCGGCGATGCGGTGCTCACGACGCCATTCACCTTCGTGGCCACCGCCGAGGTGATCAGCCTCGCGGGCGCGACGCCGGTTTTCGTCGATGTGCTGCCCGGCACCTTCAACATCGATCCCGGCAAGGTCGGAGCGGCGGTCGCGGAGGCTCGCTCCAAAGGGCTGAACCCGAAAGCGCTGATTCCGGTCGATCTCTTCGGCCTGCCCGCCGACTACGACCGCCTCGAAGCGGTGGCTGCCGAGCACGGACTCTGGATTCTCGAAGACGCCGCGCAAGGGTTTGGCGGCACTGTCGACGGCAGAAAGGCAGGTAGCTTCGGCCTCGTCGGCGCGACATCGTTCTTTCCGGCCAAGCCGCTCGGCTGCTACGGCGACGGCGGCGCGATCTTCACCGACGACGACGAGCTACTGGAACTCCTGATCTCCGTTCGCGTGCACGGCGGCGGCGACGACCGCTACAACAACGTGCGCATCGGCCTCAACGGCCGCTTTGACACCATCCAGGCGGCGGTTATCCTCGAAAAACTGACCATCTTCGACGAAGAGCTCGACCTGCGCAAGAAGGCCGCCGACGCCTACAGCGCCCGCCTCAGGGGCCGCGTCGAGGTTCCCGAAGTTCCGGCGGGCTACACCTCCTGCTGGGCGCAATACTCCGTCCTCGCCAACTCCACCGACGACCGCACGAAGCTCATGGCCACGCTGAAGGAGGCTGGCATTCCCTCGGCCATCTACTACCCGATCCCGCTGCATCTACAGAAAGCCTACGAAGGCCTCGGCTACAAACCGGGCGATTTCCCGATCACGGAAGACTTCAGCGCAAGGGTTTTTGCCTTGCCGATGCATCCGTACCTGAAGGAAGAGGAGATCGAGCAGATTTGCGGGGTGATTTTGGGAGCGTAATTCATTCTTTCAAAAAAGCGTTATTCGACTTCATATTCTGTAGTTCCGAGTCTCGTCCCGATTCGTCGGGGCGGGGTGAAGAATCCACTCGGACAACGAAAAAGAACGAGTGTGCCTCAACTCTTCTTTTTCTCCGCCTCCTTTTCCGCTTTAAGCTTCGCGATAGCCTTACGTACGTCGGCTTCCCACGGGAACGGCTCGTCCTTTGCCGGGTCGTACGGCGGTAGATCGGGAATGGGCGCGTTCAGCTCCCGGAGCAGCTCGGTTGCTTTGTTGAGATCGTAGCGATGCACGTACGGTTCGCCATCCGCCCATGCCCGTTTGTATGCTGCAAGCGCGTGCTTTTTTGCTTGTTCAAGATCGCCAATCTCCCGCCAGAGCATGGCAAGATATTGGTGCGCCGATTCGCGGAGAGCGGACAGCCGTTCGGCCTCGTGCCGCGCTTCGTCCGGGGAGTGGAATTGCTTGAGTTGGAGTTTGGCGAGCGCAAGGCCGGTTTCCGATTCAGCATCAGTTAATCCGCGCTCCCGCGCCATGCTCAGGGCGTCGTGGAAGCTTTCAGCGGCAAGCTCCCACTCCTGCTGTTCAAGCCGCCATTCGCCTCGTAATCTCCAAATGTCACGGAGTTTGCCGCGATTGCGATCGTTCCCTGCAAGCTGTTCGACTGTCGTGAGATGCTCTTCCTGCAACCTGCCTTGCCAGAACTGATTCAGTGCGAACCAGTATTCTGCATTCCCTTGGCGATAAACACTTCTTGACCAGCTCCGCCCCATCGGATTGAGTTTCTGCCAGGTGCTTGCAGCTTCGCTCCATTGACCGAACAGGGATTGGTCAGCGAATAGAGAAAGCAGAGTCATGAACAATCTCTCTTTGTTTTCGATAGTGACCACCAGATCATGGTTGAGCATGTCGGACCGGTGTTTCATAGCCAAGCGGTTTTGATTTCTCAAGCACACCGCAATATTGGAAAGAGTCACGCTTGCACTTTGCCACTCTTCTCTCTCCTGAAAAGCTATCAAGTCGGCGCTGTAAGCGGCCAGAGCTGTTTCGTTTTCACCAATGCTTGCTAATGCACCGGCCACCTCGTTTAACAGATAGCTGCCTGACCTGGCATCCAGATTTTCCGGTACTTTGTCCCAACCTGAAGGGAAGAATGGCCGGAGCAGGGAGAGTATCTCCGCATGAGCTTCGAGGTTGAAAAACAATGCCTCAGCCAACTCCCCGCGGAAAGCATCAGCGGCTTCCTGAAAGCGACCGAGCTTGAGGAGCGTACGGACAACCTGGAGAGCGGGGGCAACCTCGTCGAGCGTTTTCGCTTCTTCGTATGGCCGGTGCGGAAGAGCGGAAAAGTGGTCGATGACGCGCTGGCCGTAGTGGTTGCTCTCCTCTGTTTTCATGCCGCCAGCCGCCACGCCCCGAACGACGGGGTGCAGGTCATGCCGCCGCGCATGGCCGTCGTACTGCAACAGGCCGCGCTGTTCGAGATCCCTGACGGTTTCGGCCAATTTGCCCGGCGCTTCACGAAACGCTTTTGAACCTCGCCATTGTTTTAGGCTCTCCTCGTAATCCCTGTGCTTTGCGAGTTCAGTTTTATATTGCTCTTGCAACTCCTTTTTCTGCTTGTCGTCCATGCTTTCCCAAAACCAGCTATTTTCCGGCAGCTCCGGTTTTTCAACCTTTTCCGGTTCGCATGGCAAGTGCGGATTGAAGGCGCTGAGAGTTTCGTAATCCACCGAAGAGGAGATCAGCGCGAGGGTGGAGAGCAACTGACGGCTTTTGTCCGGCAACGCTTCAAAGGCTGCGCGAAGGATGTCATTACGTCGCTGGACAAGATCGAGACTGGCGAGGTTTAGGTACGCCCCGCCTTGCGAGGAGGCGTCGGCAGCCCAAGTGTCGAAGTTTCCTCGGTCTGGCAAATAATTCGCGACCAAGCCAGCGAGAATGCCGATGACGAGCGGATGATTGTCGCAGTTCAACGACAGATACTCCTGTATTTTTTCAGAGTTGCCTGTGATTTTGCAGGCGCGGAAAAGCGCTTCGGCATCCGCCGGGCGAAGGCCGGGCAGGGTGATGCGTTTCGCGCCGGGAATTGGTTGCCCGGCGGGATTGAGAAGCGCTCGCGGAGTGAGGCGCGAACTGACGAGAATTTTCGACGGCGCGGCAGCGGCAAGGCGGCGTAACAGGTCGCTGTCCTCCTCCCGGATGGCGTCGCACGGGTTGCGATTCAGAATTTTGTCGGTCGGTGCGCTCACCTCCTCATCCGGCACTTCAGCGGCATCAATACGGTTGTAAGCAACCAGCACGCGCTCCAGCCCGTCGAGGATGAGGAGCCACGGCTTTTCGTGCAGGCAGGCGATGAGATCATCGGCAAGTTCGAGCGTTTTCCTCTTTTCCAGCTCCTCCATCGGCCTGCCGGTTATGTAGGCCAGCGCCCGGCGACAGAAATCCGCCATCACTGCGCCGCGTTCGTAAAACGAATACCAGAAGCGACCCGCCCAATCTGTGCGAACCGTCGTTGCATGTTTTGTCGCCCACTCCCACGTCAGCATACTCTTGCCATTGCCGCCAATCGCTTCGTATAAAAGCAGATTTGTCGGATCAGCCGCCTTTGCCCAATCATCCAACTCCTGCAACTGCGCCTCCCGCCCGACAAACTTATGCGATCCGATATAATCCGGCTCCGCATAAAACGCCGGAGGAGCAGGAATCACGCGCCCGCGATACATTTGCTGAGGTGCGGGTGACGGTTCGGGTTGAGGCGGTTCTATGTGTTGTGGCTCAAGAAGCTTTTGGAGTTTTGCGATGGAACCGGCGATTTCATCCTTAAACTCTCCAAGACTGTTGAAAACAGAATACACACGATGAACACCAGAGTCTGGTTTTATCTGTTTTGCCCGTTCTCGGAAAGTGTTGAGTTTATTGATTTTCTCTGGCTCTTTTTCGACATCCTTTTGTTTGACCGGATGATCTTCGCCCATGACAAATAGCAGCGTCGGTCTGCCAAGCTGTGCAGCTTCATTGAATTCAAGTTCGGTAATCGAAAGCTTATCAGGATTCCGTTTCGGGCACTCGGGTATTTGTCCATATTTCGGTCCGACGATCAGAATATAGGCAGCGCTATCGCGGACCATGTTCAACGACGAGTCAATGACATCTTCAAATCCTGCCGAGTCATACTCCATCACATTTGGATGGAGCTTGTGAGCATTGAGGAGATCTATCAGTGCTTGACGGTGTTCATGCAAATCTGTAAACGTACTCGAAACCATAACTTGAGGCACCTGCCGAGGTTGAGGAGATTTCTTGCCTTGCGTGCCATCAGCGGCAGATGCCGGTTTGCTCATCGTCCGATCCTCCGGGGTTGACGTTCTGCGATTGGAATATTTTCAGGAATAGAAAAATATACTGAAAAAATCGCTTTTACGCATTCAAGGCAGACAGTTTTCCGTGATCGAATTCATGCTGGATGCTTCGTTTCACTCAGCATGACAATACAATTCAATTTCCTGTCAATCTATAACGTCTCACCCTTCTTCCCTTCCCGCACTCGCAGCCACAATCCTCCCAACATCACCAGTAAATTCACTGCGCCGACGATGATGAAGAGGATGCCGATGGCTCCGATGACCGGGCCTCGCGCCTCCTTCGGCGCTGATCTGCGATGCCGGTAAGTACGAAAATGATGATCGCTTTGTCCCTGTCGACAGAGTCATTGAATTGATGACAAATTTGAATAAAATGAGGAGTAAGCGTCATGGCGCGATTCCTTTTTGGTATGAACATCGATGATTGACGAGAAGCAACAGTAATAATTTATAGACGCATTGCTCTGTTTCTATCAGCCTCGATACGTGAAATCGCGCCACAGATAATTCTTGGTAAAAACGACCTGACCTCTTATATTCACACTCCCGATTGAAAAATACACGGAGAGGTGCGAGAGTGGTTGAATCGGGCGGTCTCGAAAACCGTTGTGCGCGCAAGTGTACCGTGGGTTCGAATCCCACCCTCTCCGCTCGATGATGGTTGAACAACATCCAGAGAAGTCCAGAAGGCCCTGTAAAATCAGGGCTTTTCCTGTTTTAAGGTCTGATGTTGTCTAAATTGGTTTTGTGAGTTCCGGGTTTCCTGGTGGTGTTTTTGTTGTCGGACACCATCAAAACCAAGCCCCCCACCATCGCCGTCACTTCCCCACCCCGGCCAGCCTCCGGCAAGCCGCACACCCCTCTTCCAATCCGTTTTTAAACGCCTTGTCATACCACCACTCTTTTGCAAGTGTCAGATACTTCGGAATGCCCATGCCATTTTCGAACATCACACCGAGATTCAATTGCGCAATGGCGTTACCCTGCCGGGCGAGGTTCAGCGTTTGATCGAAGGTTTCGGCGTTGGCAGTTGCTTGTCTGAAAAAACAGAAAGATCGTCAGTAAACCGATGATGAAGCGTTTCATGTGATGCTCCAAGAGTTGGTGATTTTGAAAGCTTCAGCAAAAACACCGGAAAGCTGGCTATCGGCATCAGGCGGGTTCAGTCTGTCCGGGCGAAATCAGATAAAGAGACCGGGGTGGCGTCTCGGGAGGCAAGCGGTAAACCTGACTGCGTGGTTTATAAGTTGATTGTACGAAGAATACAGCGGATTTTCAAGAGAAGCTGACACTCCCGTCCGCCCTCCGTTGGGGGAAAATGTATGTCGATCAACAATCCGTTATCAACCATCAACGCCCTCAATTCGACAACCGCTCCACCGTGAACACTCCCTGTACTTTCCGCAGTTTGTCCATCAGCGTGGTGAGCTTGTCGGTGTTGCGGACGAAAATCGTCAGGTTGCAGGTGAAGATACCGTCTTTGGCGTTCAGGGCTATGGTACGGATGTTGGTGTCGAATCTGGAGATGACGCCGGTGATCTGGTTGGTCATGCCGATCTTGTCTTCGCCGATGATACGGATGCCGGCAAGGAACTCCGTATCGACCTTGCGGTTCCAGGCTACCGAAACGATCCGCTCGCTCTTGACGAGGTTCTCGTTGGTGACGTTGACGCAGTTTTTGCGGTGAATCTTGACCGATCCCTCAGTCGTGACAAAGCCGATGATGTCGTCACCCGGTACAGGATTACAGCATTTGGCGTAAGCGTAGGCGATATTGTTCAGGCCGGAGATGATCACTTCGTCCTTGCCCTGATTCGGGCGCTCCTGCACTTCGCGGGCGATTTCGGCGAACTCTTTGTGGGGAACCTTGCCCTGCACGGCGCTCTCCGGAGCCTCCGCGGGCCTGTGGGGCCGGGTGATGCTCTCCATCACCTCCTCGCTGCTGATCTCCTGGTTGGCGAGCGCGCTGAAAAGGTCGGCGGGGGTCTTGATGCCGTGCTGCCGGATGGCGTGAATGGCATCGTTGGCGGAGAAAAGCTTCTTCGTGCCCGAGAGCATCTTCTCCCAGATACTGCGCCCTTTCTCGATTTCGAGGCGGCGCTCCTCGTTGATGGCCGCCCTTATTTTGAGCTTGGCTCGGTGGGTGATGACGATTTTCAGCCAGTCCGCCTTCGGCTTCTGGCTTTTTGACGTAATCACCTCGACGCGGTCGCCCGACCTCAGTTCGGCGGTAAGCCGCACGATCTTGCCGTTAACCTTCGCCCCGATGCAACCGTTGCCGATTTCGGTGTGAATCGCGTAGGCGAAGTCGATGGGGGTGGCTCCGGCGGGCAGAATTTTCATGTCACCCTTCGGCGTGAAGACGTAAATCTCGTCGTGGTAGAGGCTGAGCTTGAACCCCTCCATGAAGGCCGAGGCGGTGTCGGCGTCCTTGATCAGCTCTCGCGCCCATTTAAGGAATGAATCGACCGCCGCGTCATCTCTCGAAATCTTCTCCTTGTAGCGCCAGTGTGCCGCGACGCCGAGTTCGGCGAATTCGTGCATCCGACGTGTTCTGATCTGCAACTCGATGACGTATCCGCGCGGTCCGATGATCGCAGAGTGGAGCGACTGGTAGCCATTATGCTTCGGAATGGAGATATAATCCTTGAAGTGTTGCGGAATCGGCGGAAATTGCTGCGTAATGTAGCCGTAGACCGCGAAGCAATCCGAGAGCTTGTCCGTATCAATGATGACGCGAATGCCGTAGAGGTCGTGGATGTCGTCGAACTCCTTGTTTTTCATCCGCATCTTGTTGTAGATCGAATAGAGATGCTTGGCTCGTCCCTGCAATTCTACGCTGAATCCCTGCTTCACGAGGTCGGTCTTGATCGGCTCTATCATCTTGTCGAGGTAGGCGATGCGCTCGTTCCTGCTGAGGCGAACCTTTTTGAGCAGGAAGTCGTACATCTCGGGATCGATGTATTTCAGGGCGAGATTCTCTAGATCGACCTTCATCTTGCCAAGGCCGAAGCGGTGGGCGAGCGGAGCGTAGATGTCGCGCGTTTCGAGCGCCATGCGGACGCGGCGGTGCTCCGGCAGCGAGTCGAGGGTGCGCATGTTGTGCAGGCGGTCGCAGAACTTGATCAGGATGACACGGATGTCCTTGACCATCGAGAGCAGCATCTTGCGGAACCCTTCGGCTTCGGTGGTCTCGCGGTTGATCATGATGCCGGAAATCTTGGTCAGCCCTTCGACGATCTCCGCCACTTCGGTGCCAAGTTCCGCCGAAATATCTTCGTAGGTGTAGCCGCTGTCCTCGATTACGTCATGCAGCAATGCCGCCGCCACCGAGACGCCATCGAGCGGCAGTTCGGTCACGAGGAGCTTGGCGACCTCAACCGGATGGTAGAAAAACGGCTCGCCGGAGGCGCGTTTCTCTCCGTCATGCGCCCGATAGCACATGTAGAACGCACGCTGGATGAGCGACTCGTCGTAATTCTTGAGATTCGCCCGGCACAGCCGCAGTATTTCGTGCAGTTTGGCGTAATGTTCCTGTTCTATCTGGGCAAGCATTGCTCTCTGGTTCTCCAATTGAAAAGCGCCCTTGTCGCCTGAAGTTTAAGTCTTTAGAGTATATATGAAATCGGCGGCTCAGGTCAATGCTTTTTACTCCGTCATTTGCTCGATTCGCTCCTGAAGCATCAGAATTTCGTCACGTAAATAGGCCGCTTTCTCGTAATCGGTCTCCTGAGCGGCCCGCTGCATCTCGGCGTTCATCTCCGCCACCATCATCACCACGTCGCTGCGGCTCATGCTGTCGAGCACGCCGCGCAGCTCCAGTTCGGGGCGCTTTTGCAGACCGAGGCGCTTGCGGCGATAACGCTCCTCGGCGTCGGCGACGCTCGTGGTGTTGAGCACCTCATCGACAGATTTAACGATGGAGCGCGGCTCGATGCCGTGTTTTTCGTTGTACTGCTGCTGTATTCGGCGGCGTCGGTCGCTTTCGTCGAGCACCTCGCGCATCGAGTCGGTGATCTTGTCGGCGTAAAAAAGCACAAGCCCCTCGACGTTTCGCGCGGCGCGTCCGGCGATCTGCATGAGCGACTTGGCGTCGCGCAGGAACCCCTCCTTGTCGGCGTCGAGAATCGCCACGAGCGCCACCTCCGGCAGGTCGAG
>CAIUQW010000309.1 GCA_903901395.1 uncultured Chlorobiales bacterium
AGGAAGCACCCGGAATCGGCTCATAATACCTCATCCAGCTCAAGCAAACTCAGCGCTTACGTTGACAAGATTCGCGAAGTGTTCAGCGATCCGCCGATCGCGCTGCTGATGATCATCAACCTCATCTATTCGCTGGCCATCGTGAACATGCAGGTGGCCGCGATCCTGCTCTGGGGCGACATCTACCACGCGACCGAGCAGCAAGTGGGTTATCTTTTCGCTTACGTAGGCTTCATTACGGTGATCGTTCAGGGGATAATGCTGCCGAAAATGTCCAAGAAGTTCGGCGAACACAAGCTGATGGTGGTCGGTCATCTCGCCTCCTTCGTCGGCGTATTTTTCATCCCCTTTGTACCGGTGGACTCGCTCTTCACCGTCGGGCTCGGCATCCTGCTCTTCTTCGCCATAGGCACGAGCCTGGTGCATCCGCTCAACATTTCGATGATCTCGCTCTACAGCTACAAGCACAAACAGGGGCAAATCATGGGATTCGCGCAGGCGGTCAATGCGCTGGCCCGCATCCTCGGCCCCTTCAGCGGCAGCATTCTGTACGGCATCAACCACAGCTATCCGTATTACATGGCCGGAGCGCTGACCGTCGTTGGCACGATCATCTCGATGGCGCTGTTCAAGTACGAGATCGAGGCTTTCGAGCCGTCGCCGGAAACTGCTGAATAAACTGCCCGAATCGAAAAGGAGAATCCCATGCGCATTGGCGTTGCTGGCGTCGGCAAGCTCGGCGAATTCCATACGAACCTCTTGAAGCAGATCGCCGGTGAAAGCCCGGATGTGGAGTTTGCGGGCGTGTTCGACCTGAACCCGGAACGCTTGCAGGAGATCGGCAAAAAATACGGCACGCCGTGTTTTTCAACGCTGGAGGAGATGGCCGCCTCGTGCGACGCCGCAGTAATAGCGACGACGACCAGCTCGCATTACGCCATCGCGCGGCAACTGCTCGAAGCTGGGCTGCACCTTTTCATCGAAAAGCCGATCACGGCAACTCTGGAGGAGGCCGACGAGCTGATCCGCATCGAGAAGGAGAAGGGGCTGACCATCCAGGTGGGCCACATCGAGCGCTTCAATCCGGCGCTGCTGGCGGTGGAGCCTTATATTGGCGAGCCGATGTACATCCAGGCCGAGCGCCTGAGCGGTTTTTCACGCCGCGTCACTGACGTATCGGTGATCCTCGACCTGATGATTCACGACATCGACCTCGTGCTCTCGCTGATCAAATCGGATATCCGCAGCATCGCGGCCTCCGGCGTGAAAGTATTCTCGAACGAACTCGATATGGCCACGGCCCGAATCGAGTTCGAGAACGGCGCCATCGCCAACGTCACGGCGAGCCGGTTGAGCCGCGTCAAGATGCGCAAGATGCGCTTCTTCAGCCGCAAGCCGAAAAGCTACGCCTCGCTCGATTTCACCAGCGGCAAGTCCGAGGTGTTCCGGCTGGTGAGGCCCGATCAGCTCTCGTCGAAGAATCCGATCAAGAATTTCGCGACGAAAAAAATTCTCGAACAGTTTGGCGAAATTCAGGAGTCGCTGAAGGATATGGCGCTCGATTACGTCAGTCCTGACGTAC
>CAIUQW010000310.1 GCA_903901395.1 uncultured Chlorobiales bacterium
AAATTTGTAAGCGCCCACCCATTCAGTGAAGCACTGGAGCTGCTGAAAGCTTTCTGATCGGTCGGATCCGACTGATCTGTCCGATCCGACCGATCTCCGAAAAGCCACAACGGCCACAGGGCAACCACAATTATTCCTCGCTTATGAACTCTTTCTCCGTAGCCTTGACGATCAGCACGGGAATCGAGGCTTTGCGAACCACCGCTTCGGCGACGCTGCCCATCAAGAGGCGGCTGAGGCCGGTCTTGCCGTGCGAGCCCATGATGAGCAGGCTCACATCCAGATCGGCCAACTGCTGAAGAATCGTTTCGGCCGGCATTCCGATCACGACGTCAGCGCTTATATCAACCCCTTTCGCTTGTGCTTCGCTGACAAAAGGCTCGAAATCCTCCCTGGCGGCGGCGGCGAGATCCTCTTCGAGCGGAATGTAGTTCAGGCTCATGTCCGCCGCGATCGGGCGCGGTTCGATCACATTCAGCAGCACCACTTTCGACCCCATCGATTTTGCGAACTCGCAGGCATACCGATAAGCATTCTTCGATGCATCGGAGAAATCGACAGGACAGAGAATCGATTTGATGGTAATCATGGCCGTATCGTTTGATGGTTGAAAAACGATTCAGGATTTTTTCTCTAAAAACATCTTGATGAGGTCCATCGGCACCGGGAAAATCGTGGTCGAGTTGTTCTCGACGGCGATGTCCTGCAAGGTCTGGAGATAGCGCAGTTGCAATGCGGCGGGATTCTGCGCGATGATGGCCGCCGCTTCGGAGAGTCGCTGCGCCGCCTGGTATTCGCCCTCGGCGTTGATGATCTTCGAGCGGCGCTCGCGTTCGGCCTCGGCCTGCTTGGCCATCGCGCGGCGCATCTCCTCGGGCAGGTCGATCTCCTTCACCTCGACCTTGCTCACTTTCACGCCCCACGGCTCGGTGTCCTTGTCGAGAATCGACTGGATGCGGTCGTTGATCTCGTCCCGCTCGGCGAGAAGGTTGTCCATCTCGCCCTGTCCGCAGACGCTACGCAGCGTCGTTTGGGCGAGCTGCGAGGTGGCGAAATGGAAATCGGCCACATCGATGATCGCCTTGATCGGGTCGAGCACCCGGAAGTAGACCACGGCGCTTACCTTCACCGACACGTTGTCGCGCGTGATGATATCCTGCGGCGGCACGTCGAGCGTTACCGTGCGCAAGTCAACCCGCATCATCCGGTCGATGTAGGGAATCAATATGATCAGCCCCGGCCCTTTGGCCCCAAGAATCCGTCCAAGCCGGAACACCACTGCCCGCTCGTATTCGGGCATGATCTTGACCGCGGAGACGAAAAACGCCACCGCAAGCACGAGTATCAACAGCAGATTAAACGAAAGCATGTCACGCCTCCCCGGTAGTTTGTTTCACGTTGAGCTTCATTCCCTCGACCCGCGTCACGACGACCCGCGCTCCGGCGGGAATGTCGCCCGATGCCGAAGCATCCCATAATTCGCCATGCACATACACCTTACCACTCTTTTCCGCTACGATGGCGCGTTCGACCATGCCCGTCTCGCCGACCAGTCCCTCCAGGCCGGAGAGCGCCTTCTTCCGGATCGAGCGAACCACTACAAAGACAAGTAACAGGACTCCCGCCGAAAATGAAAGAAAAAGCGGCAGAAAAATCCACCAGTTGATGACAAGGCCAATCTCAGGCTGATTGAA
>CAIUQW010000311.1 GCA_903901395.1 uncultured Chlorobiales bacterium
CAGAAATCTCATCACGATGATTTACCTGATCAGCGGTAAACTCAATTTCTGCTTACCCACTTGATACAGCGAGGAACCAAAATTGGGAACCATTGGAGGTAAGCGCTGGTAGTAGTAACAATAGTTAAATAGCCAGCTCACGATGACCACCAAAACCTACGCCGTAAAGGGCATGCACTGCGCCTCGTGCGAGGCGATAATTGAAAAGAGGATAAAGGCGCTCGATGGCGTTATCGATGCGAAAGCTTCCATGAAAAGCGGCGCTTTGACGATTACTTCGGAAGGTGATCAACTTTCGGCTGAAAAGCTTGGAAGGCTTTTTCCTGAAGGGCTTTACTCGTTTTCGGACGCCTCGCCGAAGGCCAATTCATTGCATGAAATTGTTCGCGTTGTCATCTATGCGGCGATTGTGCTTGCGCTCTTTTTCGGACTCTCTGCTTCAGGCGTGTTGCCGTCGATGATGATCGATAGCGGCAGTCCCGCCTCGGCGTTTTTCTTTTTCGGGCTTCTGGCGGGGGTTTCGACCTGCGCGGCGCTGGTTGGCAGTCTCGTGCTGGCGCTCTCGATGCAGTGGTTGGCGCGTAGCGGCAAGTCAGCTTCTTTCAGCGACAAACTTCGGCCTCAGATGCTTTTCAATGCCGGGCGCATCGCGGCCTACGCTCTCGCCGGAGCCGCGCTGGGATTGCTTGGCGGGTCGTTCCGGCTCTCCGCGAATGTCAGTTCGGTCATGCTCGTCGCCGTTTCGGCGCTCATGATCGTCATCGCTTTTCAGATGCTCGGCTTCAGCCCGTTCAACGCTTTGCGGATCGCCCTGCCGAAAGGGTTGATCGACAAGGCTGGGCGCGGCGTCACCGCGAATGGGCTGATCCGCCCCTTCCCGACCGGCCTTCTGACCATTCTGCTTCCCTGTGGCTTCACCCTGGCCGCGGAAGGGGCGGCGATCCTCTCCGGTAATCCGTGGCGTGGCATGGCGATCATGAGCTTTTTCGTGCTCGGCACTTTACCGCCACTGCTCATCATCGGCCTGTCAAGTTCGGAGTTTTCGAGCAGGCCATCAACATCGAGAATCTTCATGAAAACCGCTGGGTTGCTGGTGCTCTTTTTCACCATCAACAACCTGAACAGCCAGTTCGGCATCGCGGGCAAGCTCGCCAGCAGGAGCACGCCATCGCCCGCCATTGCGAAAAACGATGCGGCGCGGATCATCAGAACATCCGAAAGCAATGGCACGCTCGCCGTCACCTCGTTCCAGCTCAAGCGCGGCGAGAAAGTGCGCTTCATCGTGGATGCAAAGGATAGCGGCGCTGGCTGCATGAACGCCATCGTAGTGCCGGGCCTTTGGGACCGCGCCGAATACCTCGTCAAAGGTAGGCCGGTGGTTCTGGAGTTCACGCCATCGAAGCCCGGCAACTACCAGATCACCTGCGCCATGGGGATGCCCTGGGGAGTCATCAACGTCAAGTAAACGCCCGGAGTACCGGCAATGAAGCAAATCTCGCTCTCGCTCGCAATTTCGCTCATGATCGTCTCGGCGGTCGCAGGCATCGGCATCGGCTACTGGCTCACGCCGCAGTACTCGCTGTCGATGTACGACAAAAACACGATGGATCTCGGTCAGCCCGACAAGTGGGTCGATCTGCGCTATATGGATGCCATGATCGCCCACCATCGCGGAGCCATGCTGCTGGCTGAAGAGGCGCGGAAAAGCGAGCGCCCGGAAGTTCGCGATCTCGCAGCCGCGATTCTGAAGGGCGAACCGAAGAACATCGACGAGCTGTACGCCTGGAAAAAGGCGTGGTACAACGACACCCGCAAGGTGCGCGACCCGCAGGTGCCGAGGCTCGGCACGGTTGACAGAACTTTCGACCTGCGATTCCTGAACGCACTGATCGCCCACCACCGCAACGGCGTTCTGATGACGCGGGAAATCCGGCTGAAATCGAGCCGCTCGGAGATTCTGGACAACGCCGACGCGGTCGAGCAGTTCCTGACGAAGGGAATCGAGATGCTTCGCGCATGGCGCTCGCAGTGGTACAACGTCACCGAACCTCAACCCGTGACCGTGCCATGACGACCAAAACCTACTCGGTCAAGGGGATGCACTGCGCGAGCTGCGCGGCGATCATCACCAAAAAGCTCTCGAAGATCGAAGGGGTCGAGAAGGCTGACGTTAACCTCGCCACCGAAAAGGCAAAGCTCGAATTCACGGGCGAAGCGGTCGCGGACGAGGCGCTGAACGAACTGCTCGGCAAGTACGGCTACGGCCTCGTCGCCGAACAGCCGCCGCCCGCCGCTGAAGCCGCCGCGCCGGTGATCGACCGCAAGGCTGCCGCCGAAAAGGCGCGGCTGGAGAAGGAGGAGGAGCTGCTCGCGCAAAAGGCGAAGGTGGAGTTCGCCCTGCCGATTGCGCTGCTGGTTTTCGTGCTGATGATGTGGGACATCGCTGCCCGCTCGTTCCAGTCGGTGCCGAACCTGCCGATTCCGATGGCGCTCTTCAACATCATCTCGATGGCGCTGGCAACCTGGATGGTGTTTCGCATCGGCGCGCCATTCCTGCACGGCATCGTCATGTTCGCGCGAAGCGGAGCGGCGAGCATGGACACGCTCATCGGCATCGGCACGCTGACCGCCTGGCTTTACAGCACCGTCATCACGCTCATGCCGGAGCTGCGGGCACAGCTTCGCGTGCCGGACTACACCTACTTCGACACCACCATCGTGGTGATCGGCTTCGTCTTGCTCGGCAAATACCTCGAAGCCCGCTCGAAAATGAAAACCAGCGAAGCGATCGAAAAGCTGATCGGTTTGCAGGCCAAATCGGCCATCGTCCGGCGCGGCTCGATGGAGATCGAGGTTCCGCTGGAGCAGGTGCGCAAAGGCGATCTCGTCGTGGTCAGGCCCGGAGACAGGATTCCGGTTGACGGCGCAATCGTCGAGGGCAGTTCGTCGATTGACGAATCGATGGTCACGGGCGAACCGGTGCCTGTGGACAAAAAGCCGGGCGACCCGGTGATCGGCGGCACGATCAACCGGCAGGGGGCGTTCACCTTCACCGCTTCGCGCGTGGGCGAGGAGACCGTGCTGGCCCGCATCATCGCGATGGTCGAGGAGGCGCAAGGCTCCAAAGCGCCGATCCAGAACATCGCCGACCGGATCGCCGCGATCTTCGTTCCGGCGGTGCTGGTGATCGCCGCGCTCACCTTCATCGTCTGGCTGACGGTCGGCTCGATCTTCATGGACTTTTCGACCGCGCTCACCTTCGGCATCATGGGGCTGGTGGGCATTCTCGTCATCGCCTGCCCATGCGCCCTCGGCCTGGCCACGCCGACTGCGATCATTGTCGGCATCGGCAAGGGGGCGGAGAACGGCATCCTGATCCGCAACGCGCAAAGCCTCGAAACCCTCAGCACGGTGGACACCGTCGTTTTCGACAAGACCGGAACCATCACAGCGGGAACGCCGTCGGTAACGGAGATCGCGCCGCTTGATGGACAAATCACGGAAAGCGAACTGCTCGCGCTGGCGGCAAGCGTGGAAAGCCGTTCCGAGCATCCCCTTGCCCAGGCAATTGTCTCGGCAGCAAAAAGCAGGAATATCAATCTGCTCGAAGTGACCGGATTCGAGGCGAAGGAGGGGATCGGCGTGCAGGGTACGATTGACGGAAAAAGCGTCAAGGTAAGGAAACCGGGGCAGGAGGACAGCTCGCGAAGCAAGATTGACGAGCTTCAGCAACAGGGCAAAACCGTGGTCATTCTCGAATCGAACGGCGCTCCGATTGGCCTCATCGCGCTGTCGGATACGATCAAGCCCGAGGCCGCCAACGCCGTCAAAGCGCTCCAGGCCAAAGGAGTGAAGGTGATCATGCTTACCGGCGACAACCGCGCCGCCGCCGCGTACATGGCCAAACAGGCGGGCATCGACGAAGTGATCGCGGAGGTGATGCCGCAGGAAAAGTCCGCGCGGATCAAGGAGTTGCAGGCTAACGGACGCAAAGTTGCCATGGCTGGCGACGGCATCAACGACGCTCCGGCGCTCGCGCTCGCCGACGTCGGCATCGCCATGGCCACTGGCACCGACGTCGCCATCGAATCGGCGGGCGTCACGCTGCTTGGCGGCGACATCCGCAAGGTTGCCCAGTCGATCACCCTCGCCAAAGCCACCATGCGGGTCATTCGCCAGAACCTCTTCTGGGCTTTCATCTATAACGTCATCGGCATTCCGCTCGCCGCCGGAGCGCTCTACCCGTTCTTCGGCATCGTGCTCAACCCGGTCTTCTCCGGCATCGCCATGGCCAGCAGCAGCGTCTCGGTCGTGACCAATTCGCTCAGGCTGAAGGCGACGAAGCTGGGCAAATAACAGATCGGTCTGATCTGTCTGATCTGTCTGATAAACAAACTCACATGAACAACGAAATCGCCCGATGCGCGACGCATCCGGCTCAAAAGCATCGGCGATCTCGGCAACATCGGCGCGCTCGACCTCAAAAGCGCCATTGCCCGGCGCGAGAGCTGCCGCCATTATTCCGATGAGCCGCTGACTCTCGACGAACTCTCCTTTCTGCTCTGGGCGACGCAGGGCGTAAGGCTGAAGCTCGACGCGGGCCATGCGCTCAGGACGGTGCCATCGGCGGGGTGCAGGCACGCTTTCGAGACGTACCTCTGCGTGATGAATGTCGAGAGAGTCGAGCGCGGCATCTATCGCTACCTCCCGCTCGAACACGAACTGCTCTTCGAGCATTCGCCGGATCAGCTCGAAAGCCGGATCGTCAGGGCGACGCTCGGCCAGCGCTTCACCGGCGACGCGGCGGTGGTTTTCGTCTGGACAACCGTGCCGTATCGCATGGAGTGGCGCTACGATCTGGCCGCGCACAAGGTGATCGCGCTCGACGCGGGCCACGTCTGCCAGAACCTCTACCTCGCCTGCGAAGCCATCGGCGCGGGCACCTGCGCCATCGCCGCCTACGATCAGGCCGGGATGGATCATCTCCTCGGCGTCGATGGCGAGGAGGAGTTCACCATCTACCTCGCTCCGGTCGGCAAAAAGGGGTGAGTCATAAAAAAGCCGATAGTTTACGGCGGGCTCAATTCCACCGCGCCTTACCGAGCGCTTCCTCGCAAAAAAACACGGTATCGATCTCCGGCCCAACGGCCCTGTCGCCGAGCAGCCTTCTGGTCAGGAGATTTGCCAGACGTTCGTATACCGCAACCTTATGAGCGTAATATTTTACAGCAACAGGATGCCCGGCACGTTCTCCTGTAATGATATTCAGGCAGGTATGCAGCACATCGAGGTCGGTATTGGTTTCCAGAGACAGCCATAAATCAAGCTTCTCGTTCTCCTCGACCAGCGCATTCAGCTCCCTGAGCGCCATCAGATAACTCTCCGACTTCAGGTATCTCGAAATCTTCTCCAGACGATGTTTCATAGTTCGCGTATGTTCGCAGGTTCTGCAATGTTCCGCAACTGAATCTTGACCAGCAACAACAGACGCAAGCTAAAAGTGTCATGCATTCACTTCATCAGCCCCGGCAATCGCGTTTTCCATTCGGAGAAGTGGCGAGGTCGCATTCGACGGTCGGGCCGCTCTGGTGGACGAGTTCGCCTGATCTTTTACGAGTTTTTTCTTGTCGATTCGTCAATACACGAGCGAAAAATGGCGGGATATCTGGTATGCTGAATTATAAAAATACGAGGCGTTGACAACTTTATCAGCCGAGTCAACCATGACAAAACAATACTGAAACAGTTCTAACCTTAACAGAAATAATATTTTTTCATTTATTGCCCCCATTCCATAAAATTATAGTCACATCCGTAAGAGTAATTCGAACAACCATAAAACTTGTAATCTTTTCCATTTTTAGTAACTCCTTCTTTCTTTAAAATGACGCTTCCCGTATTACACTTTGGGCATTTCTTTAAAAGAATACTATTCTCACCGCGCTCTATTTCCATAACAAATTTTGATGTATTTTCATTATTCGCTATCAGATAGACTCTTTCCTTTGCCCTTGTCATTGCGACATAGAACAATCGCCTTTCCTCTTCATTCTCAAACTGATCTTGCTGACTTAACAAAAGATTTAATACTGAATCATCAGACATTTCCGAAGGAAATCCATATTTTCCAGAATTACAATTCAAAAGAATTACTATATCTGCCTCCAAGCCTTTTGACTTATGCACTGTCAAAAAACTTGCGATTAGTTCAAGCGTTCTAACACCTCGCTCATCGCTAATCTCAGAAATATGCGCAGAATACTTTATTTTCTGATTCTTCTCATCAATTGAAAGCGCAGCACTACGCACAATCTTATTAAGATCACGTGTATATCTTCCTAAAACAATTATTGATTTATTTCGAATATCAGCAATATCACATGTCAGTTCATAAAAAATCCGTTCTAAAACATCAGACTCACAAGCATTCTTAGCATCAGTATATTTTATAATCAGATTTGTCTCTTTTGCACCAACGCCTTTCAAGCTCTTTTTTTCCTGAAACGGATTTCTCATTATAAAATCACTTGATACACTGATAAGTGGATTATTAAATCTGTATGTCGTCTCTATTTTTCCGCGCACAGTAAATCCAAAATACTTTTCAAAGTTGCAAAAAAGCGCCATATCGCTTCCCGCAAATCTGTAAATAGACTGCCAGTCATCTCCAACAGCAAAAACTTTGCATGATTGTCTTTTTTCACGAATGGCCTTTATTAATGCATATCTTCCTCTTGATATATCCTGAAACTCATCAACCACTATATATTCAAAAAGATCATCGTAATTCCCAAGTTTTATGTACTCTGTCGCTTTGTTGATCAAATCATTAAAATCAATCTGCCCTAATTCTTGCAACTTTTTTTGATAATCGTAATATATTGGTTCGATCATATCTATATAATATTCACATCGAGCACGCACCTGTCCACTAAATTCGTTCTTAACATTCTCCCTTAAATCAGAAAAAGAAAGATTGTTCGACTTCATCAAGGTTATAAACGTACAGATCAAAGTCAATAATGCATCAAGCTCATCATCTGCATTTTTCTTGATAAATCGCCATAGTTTGTCTGGCGGTAGCGGATTTAATGATATTCCTGCCTTGATCAACCGTTGTTTAAGATTGTCAAGAAGCGTCCCTTCAGCAGCCTCATAGCTATAAGTCTCGATCAATGCGGTACCAAATTGCTCACTTGTCTGTCTTGCCCATGCCATCTTATTATGATACCTTTGTTTTGCTTCCTCGTAAGTCACACCATGCTCGGAAAAAAATCCTGGTACATCTCCATTTCTTTTTATAGCAAAATGTTCGAGATAGACTTTCCGTTCACCCTCATAAATTGTAAAATCCGGTCGCCATTGACTATATTCTTTAGTTGCGGTTTTAAATTCATATGGCGCTTCATAATTATATTCAACCTGATTAGCAAAAAGACAATTGGCAATCTGATATTCCTCCATACTCTTCACCACATGTCGTTTATAGGTCTTATGCACATTTCGACTCTGTGACTTGTCGAGCTTTTCAGAAATATCGTCAATAGTGTATGGCTTGATATTATAATCTTTTAAATACTGTATAAGATCACTTAATGTTTCAAAATCAAACTGACTTTTAATTGGCTTAATATAACCCATAAATAAACCATTCACTCGTTCAAGGTAATTATAACCCCCCTTTGTTCTTTCATCGAATATATCAGATATCAGATACTTAAAATTATCACTATCAAAAACGCTCGGCTTTTCGCCCTCGACCTCTGTAACAACTTTCATCGCAAAGGAATGAAAAGTCTTGACGTCAACCCCATCAACACCCAATCTTTGTCGAAGTGTTTCAGCTGATTTTCGCGTAAAAGATATAACCAAAACACTTGATGGCATAACGCCCAGAACCTCAACCAGATAGCGTATCTTTCCGATAATTGTTGTTGTCTTGCCAGAACCTGCACCTGCGATAACCAGTACATTATCTTCATCTTTTAAAATGATCTCTCGCTGCTGTTCATCAAGAGACCTTCCTTCAATATTTGAAAAAAATTCATATCTCATTTTTAATTCTGCAGAAACAAAATCAGAATTATAGTTATTCCTTATGACTTCTCCATTCTCAAACCCTGCCAGAAACAATTTAATCATCTCAACATACGCAACATCCAAATGATCATAATAACTTGAAATCACACTTGCAGACACCAATTGATGATATATGTAATCATATTTACTTTTCCACAGCGAATGCTGATAATTACTAAAATATCGCTTATAAGACCGATAATCGCTCAACTCTTTTACAGCCTTATCTATATCACTCTTTTTATCATGTATTTCAGAAAGAACTATCTCCCTGCGAGCTGCATTCTCCTTTTGCTTTACACGTTCAAGACGCAACCACTTTAAAAGCAATACAAGTAAAACAACTGCGAAAACGACCGCGACAAAGAAAGTCACAACAGAATAGTCCATAAAGCTTTTATTACGTCACAATTCATGCCACTCAAAATATAAAAAATAAGCAGATTCAGGATACATTCAAAACGCCAAAAAGCAAACTCTTCATGCACAAGCGTAAATACCATAATATTCTCACAAGTAATTATAAATCTCATATATATCCGCTCAATATCCATCTGTATTTTTTCGCTACAGTAAATGACCAATATGCTCAAATATCATTGCTCTGAGAATATTCGCTAATCGCGATAAAATTTTTACTTCAGACAGGCTCCCCATTACGGAAGAAGTAAAATATCCACACCCGAGGGTGCTGCTGTTATGCTATGTCCTCATTGGAGGCGTTCGGAAGCTTCTTCCAATGGGCGGGCCATCAGGTTAAGCCAAGATAGGATAACCCTATGGCAACTCCGCTATTGAGATACGTCAGGAACAGAACGGCCCGATGGATCAATGACGCTCAATGCTGATGAGCAACCTCTTTTTGTACCGGCAGATACGACTTCAGCACCAGCGCCGCGAGGACGATGGTTGAAACAATCGCAATCGGGCCGCCCTCTTCGTGGGTGCTGCGGGCGATCCAGTGGCGGATGTCGAGGCCGAGCCAGCCATAGAGCGAGTTGACCGCAATCCCGACAACGAACGACATGACGATGATGGCAGTCAGGTAGACGGCGGTCGCCTTTCTGCCGAGCAGGCGAGCGATAACGGCCAGCGAGGCGGCGTTGGTCGCTGGTCCGGCAATCAGAAACACCAGCGCCGCGCCGGGCGAGATGCCTTTGAGTGCGAAGGCCGCCGCGATTGGCGTCGATGCGGTGGCGCATACGTAGAGCGGCACGGAAATGGCAAGCATCATGGCCATCGAGAGGTATTCGTTCGACAGGTAGCGGTCGATGATTTCCGGTGAAACCATAGCGGAAATTCCTCCGGCCAGCACGACGCCGAAGAAGAACCACGCTCCGACATCTTTCAAGAGGTCGCCGAACGCAAAGTCAAGACCAGCTTTCAGCTTCTCCACACTCCCTTTCTTCACCGGCTTCTTGTGCCCGCAGCAGCAAGAAGAGGTACAGCTTGACGCGGATTGCGGAGCAGCAGGCGATTCCGGAAGTTCCTTCGCGGCGAACTTTTCCGAAAACGACACCGCTATTCCGGCGGCAACGGCGGTCAGAAATCCGGCAACCGGCCTGACGACGGTCATCACCGGATCGAGCAACGCCCACGAAATGGCGACGGAATCAACGCCCGTTTCAGGCGTTGAAATGAGAAACGATGCAATCGCCCCCTTCCCTGCTCCCTGCTTTTTAAGTCCCGCCGCCGCCGGCAAAACGCCGCAACTGCACAGCGGTATCGGTATGCCGATAGCCGAAGCCTTGAAAATGCTCTTGAGACCGTTGCCGCCAAGATGTGAGGCGACAAAATCATCCGGCATGAACGCCTTGAGAAGACCTGCCACCAAAAATCCCGCCAGCATGAAGGGTGACGAGTCGAGAAGCAAAGCCCAGGAGGCTTCGAAAATCCGTACGACGATGGTTACTGCTTCAGACATGAGAAACTCCGGATACTGCTTTATATGAACACATGAACCATTATTCATATGTATAACAAAAAAAAGATCAAGACGTTCCCTCCTGCACATGTTCCAGTCCAAGGCGGATCAGTTCTGAAATATGGCTGTCATCGAGGCTGTAAAGCACATTCTTGCCCTGCTTCCTCGACCGGACGATTCTCGCGTCGCGCAGCACCCGCAACTGATGCGAAACCGCCGACTGGTTCATGCCGAGAATAGCCGTCAGATCGCAGACGCACAATTCGGATCGGTAGAGTGCATTGAGAATCCGGATGCGGGTATGATCGCCAAGCACCTTGAAGAGCTGCGCGACCTGCTGCAACTCCCGCTCCTCCGGCATGGCGCTGCTGATCTGCCCGACAACCTCGGGATGAAAACAGGCTGTCTGGCACTTGTCTGCATTACCGTCATCCATCATCCGCTCCTTCATCATATGAATCATGAATCATCTATCGTCAACATAGAACTTTCACTGCAAACCGTCAAGCTGATGGATCGACAGGCGGCGAAACAGCTCAGGCTCCGGCGCTGGGAACAAAGAAGCGGTTGACCACCTCGATATCCTCTTCATTCAGCACTCCGGCGGCATCACGCAACTTGAGGCGGTTCAGGATGTACTCGTATCGCGCTTTGGCAAGCGTGCGGCGGGATTCGAACAGCTTGCGAGTGGCGTCGAGCACCTCGGTGTTGGTTCTGAATCCGGCCATGAACCCTTTGCGGGTGCCTTCGAGCGCAATTTCACCGGATTTCACCGCCTGCTCGTAAGCCCTGACCTGCACGATGCTGTTGATCTGTGCATTGTAGTATTTACGTATATTAACCAAAACATCCCGTTCTTCGAAATGAAGCTCCTCGCTTGCCTTCTGGCGTCGGGCGGCAGCCTGGCGTATCGACGCGCTCGTGTAGCCGCCGGTATAGATCGGCACGCTCATCTGCACGCTGACCGACCAGGTGTTGTAGGTCGAGCCGATGGTGTAGTTGTTCTCGCTGATCGAATAGCTCCGCCCGGCCCAGAGGTCGAGCTGCGGATAGCGGGAGGCTTTGTTCTTGTCGATCTCCTTGCG
>CAIUQW010000312.1 GCA_903901395.1 uncultured Chlorobiales bacterium
ACCTCGTTCGTCTTTCCGTTCCAGACCAGCTCCACTTCGCGCTTGTCGTCAAAGAGCAGAAAGCGGTATTTCTCCGGCAAAGGCTTGTCGGCCTCAAGATATTTGATGACTTCGCGCTTTTCGTTATCGGTGAGGTTCATAGGTGTTTTGTCGTGCTTCTCAATGATTTTGCTGACCATGCAAAGGAATTGCTTACTGCCAATCAGCAGGTTTTCTCAGAATAAAGCCGTCACGTTTCATGACAGTTTCGGCAAACTGACTTTCAACCAGTTTTTTTCTTCCGATTGTCAGAGAACCTTTTGCTGCAAGGGCAACTGATTGATTGTGCCGTTTCGGAGGGAATGCCACAAAAACTCTTTTCGAGGGAAAGAGTGCATGAATTTGACGTATTGGGGGGACCAGATCGCTGTCACCTGAAATAAGCATGGCCATGTCATACTGATCCTGATAGGCCCCGTTGAGAAGCTGTGTCGCAATATTGACATCGGTCATTTTTTCGTTATAAGACGCCCATATATTTCCGCAACGTTTGCATTCTATTGAGTTTCTCTGGTAGTGACCGAACTGAATGTGGATGCCTTCCGTCTCAAGGGCTTCAATGTATGTTGTCTGCCGCTTTTGCTTGTCGGGGTTGTCGCTGACCCTGCTGGTGAAGTATTTTACGCAGACCAGCTCCTGATTCGGCTTGAGCAGGCTCTTTGCCAACAGGTTAAGGTTTAACCATTTGCAGTAGTCATATCCGGCTTCAAGCATGCCGAAATAGAGGTTGAATCCGTCTACGTAGACCTGTACTCTCTCTTTCTGAGGCTTATCATTTGCGTTTCCCATACCAAAATGCTTATATTTGAACCGTAACATCTCCGGAGATAGCATCTCCGGCCCGACGCCTCCACTTGCTGGGGGCGTTTCCTTTTATCTCCCCACCGCTTTCTTCCCCCCTATCCAAATCATTACCCTCCCCGTTTAGCTCTTGATCTGAAAAAGAGACGTAACATTAAATATATCAAAGAGTTTGGCTTTTCGCGAGCTTCCCGGAAAAGAAGGTGGGTGAGGGACGCTATTCACTTCATGCACAAGATGGAGGAGATGTTCCCGTTTCATCAAAAAATGTTATTCTTCAAAAGAGCGAATAACTTCCAGCCTCAACCGCAACCCCTACATGCCCAGAGGCCCGCGACTTGACGCACCCGGAACCCTGCATCATGTGATCGTCAGGGGAATAGAGAAAGGACTTGTCGTTCAGGACGATGAGGACCGGGCGGATTTTCTGTCACGCATGGGCCGATTGAGCAGATCGTGCCCGACGTCAATCTATGCCTGGTCAATCATGTCCAATCATGTTCATATCCTGCTGAAAAGCGGCCCGGAGGGACTGAGTCGTTTTATGCGCAAACTCCTCACCGGCTATGCCATACGATACAATCGGCGTCACCAGCGATGCGGGCATCTGTTTCAGAACCGTTACAAGTCCATCGTTTGTCAGGAGTCGGCATATTTTCTCCGGCTTGTGAGTTACATCCATCTCAATCCGCTTCGGGCCGGTCTTGTATCGACTCTCGAAGAACTGGATCGCTATGCATGGAGCGGTCACGCCGTGCTTATGGGTCATCAGCAAAACGAATGGCAGGAACGCGATTTTGTGCTGTCACAATTTGGAGGAACAGAGAAGATCGCCGTTGAACGGTATCGTGAATTTCTTGCATTGGAAAGCGGCAAGGGCCGTCAGCCCGATCTGGTTGGTGGCGGTTTGATTCGATCCCTCGGCGGCTGGTTTGAAGTCAAAAGCCATTATCGGAAAGAAGAGAAACAGCCATTTGATGAAAGAATCCTGGGGGATGGCGATTTTGTGGAATCAATGCTCGCGCAATCGCGGACTGAGCTGGAAACCGATTTAAAGATCAGGCGCAGGAAAGAGGAGGCGGAAAAGATGATCAGAGATGCATGCCAATCGCATGACGTTGCATGGGATCATCTGGTGAGTGGAAGTCGCCGACCAAAAGTATCTGTTTTAAGAAAAAATTTGTGCTTGTTACTGGTAAACGAATACGGGTACTCGCTGGCGGAGACGGCTCGACAGCTTGGAATATCGACGTCAGGAGTTCATGCGATTCTGAACCGTTCGTAACTTGAGGAAGTGCAAGAAGTGAATAGCGTCCCTTAACTAAATTACTTACCATGTACAAATTCATTGCCGATAACGTCGTGGCTTTCGATGTCGAGTGGGTGCCGGAGCCGGCTTCGGGCAGGCGTATTTACAGGCTTCCGGATACGGCTTCCGATGATGAGGTGCTTGAGGTCATGTGGCGGGAGGGCGGCGCGACGCCGGAGGATCCTCGTCCGTATCTGAAAACGGTGATGTGCCGGATCGTTTCCATTGCGGCGGTGGTTAGAAAAAGGGTGCGCAGTGAGGTAAAACTCGACCTTATTTCGCTGCCCGGCCTGCATGACGGCGAGCAACCGGAAGGGAAGATCATCCGGAAATTTCTGGAAGCCGTGGGGAATCTGGGGGCGCAGCTTGTCGGGTTCAACTCGTCGAATGCAGACCTGCCGATCCTGTTCCAAAGGGCGCTGGCAAACAGGGTGACGGCGCCAACATTTTGCCATCGCCCTGAAAAACCGTGGGAGGGAGCCGATTACTTCAGCCGAGCAAGCGATTATAACATCGATCTGAAGAACGAGCTCGGTGGTTTCGGCAAAGCGGCTCCGTCACTCAATGAACTGGCCGCGGCACTCGGAATTCCCGGCAAAATGGGCATCAATGGCGCGGACGTGGTCGAGCTGTGGCGCACCGGGGAGTTCAGGAGCATCGTCGAGTACAACCAGTTCGACGCCCTTTCCACCTATCTGGTGTGGCTGAGGAGCGCCTATTTTTCAGGGCGGTTGACGGAGGATGCTTTCGTGCACGAGGAGCAGCTGCTGGAAGCCCTTCTTCTCAGGGAAGTCGAGGGCGGCGCGGAGCATCTTGGCCGGTATCTCGATACCTGGAAAGCGTTTCGCCGTTAGCGAAGGTTCATGATGTCCTTTTGCTGATACAACGGAAAAGCGAGCATTGCCATGTCAAGCAACACCGGCGGTCATTTTTTTGCCTATCTGAACTGGCTTCTCAACCCGTTCCACGGATTGAAGACAACGGAAGTCTATGATCTGATCGGCGCCACCTCGCTGACCGAACATGCGTTGTTTCTGAACCTCGGCTATTGGCGGGATGCGCATACCATCGATGACGCCAGTGAGGCGCTTGCCCTTCTGGTGGCGAAACGAGGCGGCATGGGCGCGGGTGACGTGGTGCTCGATTGCGGGTACGGTTTTGGCGATCAGGACATTCTGTGGGCGAGAACTATGAATCCTGCAAAAATTATCGGGCTGAATATTACGAAGTCCCAGATCGTGCAAGCCCGGAGGCGAGTTGCTGAAGCCGGACTTGAGCAGTCGATCGATTTACGGGAAGGATCGGCAACGGAGATGCCCATTGAAAATGAATCCGTCGATCTGGTCGTTTCCCTCGAAAGCGCGTTTCACTACAGAACCCGTGAAGATTTTTTCAGGGAGTCGTTCCGGGTTTTGCGACCCGGCGGCAGGCTGGTGACGGCGGACATCGTGCCGACAAAAGAATCCGAAAATCCCTTCAAGCGGCTGGAGCAGTGGATTTCATGGAATATGGTGGCGGGAAAATTCAACATACCTCCGGAAAACGCTTATCTGATTCCAACCTACAGCGATAAACTTTCCAGAGCAGGATTCGTCAATAACGACATCGAGTCGATACGTGACGACGTCTATGCGCCTCTTCATGAGTATCTGTCAAAAGATCGGACATTTGTGAACAAGTTGCCTCCGGTGGCAAAGATTATGGCCATATCGGCCTTCCATCGCTCTGCCGAGAGCGTCTACGGTGGGCTGGACTATATATTGTCATATGCCGAAAAGCCGAAGAAGCCTCGGGAAATCTGAGGCAGGAGAATTGAGAGCAATCGGCAATCGATTTTTTTGTTGCTCAGGAATTCGTGGGGAGTGATCGTCAGAATTTTCAAAGATGGTTTTGACTGGTATGGAGCCGATACCATTATTAATCCGGCCATTAAAGGTGTCAATCGCTGGTGTGGTCAGGAGAAATCCTGATGTCATTCTGAGGTAGCGAAGAATCCAGAACTCTTTGTTTCATAATAAGATGGATTCTTCATTCCGCTTCGCGTCATTCAGAATGACAGACCATTTTTTGAAGTTTCTTTGCGATTTTTTGTGGTCGAAGTAATAAGCAAGTCGTGAATATATCATTGAAACTCAACTGGAGATCATGATGAAAACAACAGATTCTGATGATTGCCGAGAGCGGCGTATGAGATTACTTGAGTTCTTCGGGAGACGAAGTCAGAATATCGAACTCTTCAACAACCTGCATCGGTTCGCTTTCATTCCAGCCCGACAGGGAGAAAAAATTGTCTATCAGCTCGGATCGTGTTTGCGCTTCGGATCTGTTAATCTGAAACAACCGGAGATTTATATATGCCTTGTGATGACAGTAATAGAAGGCAATACTTTTATATGAACAGCTATTTTGGAATATTTATTTTTAAGAACAAAATCGATCGGGACATCCGTCGTAGGTGGGGATAAAACCTCCCTTCCAACATTATTAATTATCAACTATCCATTATCAATTATATTCTAAACCCTCGCCGCCAAAATCCGCCGCATCGCATCAGCATCCAAAAGGACGGCGTTGGTTTTGCTTCTTGTGGCTGGGATGATTTCGTTGAAATCGGCTTCCTGAACGCCGTATTTGCCGAGGCGAGGGAAGTCGAGGCGGGTTTGCAGGGTTTCGAGATGTTCGACGAGGCGGTCGCAGTCGTCCGTAAGATTGCCGGTTGTGGTGCCGGTGAGAATGCGGCTGGCGGTGGCGAATTTTTGAAGGGCTGACTCGCCTCCCTCCGTAGCGCGGAGCTGGCGGATGTTTTCGCGGGTCGCTTCGGCGAGGAGCGTGGCGCAGAGGGTGCCGTGCGGGATGTCGAAGAGGCCACCGACCGAGGAGGCGAAGCCGTGCACGATGCCGAGGCCTGCGTTCGAGAGCGCGATGCCCGACATGAGAGCCGCGTAGGCCATGTCGGCACGGACAGCTACGTCGCTCGCGCCACTTCCGCAGGCCAGCTCGAAGGAGCGGCTGAAATGTTCGAGGCCGCTCAGGCAGACGACATCCGTATAAGGGCTGGCGAGGGGCGAAAGGTAGGCTTCGAGGAGCTGCGTGAAGGCGTCCATGCCCGAGGCGGCAGTCAGCTCCGGCGGCGCGGTCGTCATAAGAGCGGGATCGATGATCGCCTCGTTCGGCACGAAGGCCGCGTGGCGTAGCGAGCGCTTGTAGCCGCCTTGCCCGACGCGGCTGATGACGGCGTTGCTCGTCGCTTCGGTGCCGGTGCCGGAGGTGGTCGGCACGGTGATGAACGGCACTTTGCGCCCGTCGTGCGGCATGAAGCCCGGCTGCCCCTCGATAAAGCGCTCGACCGGCTCGCGCTGAAGCAGCATCGCCGAGATCGCCTTTCCTGCATCCACCGCGCTGCCGCCGCCGATGGCCACCACGACGTCGTAAGGCTTTGCGCGACCGAGCGCCACAGCCTCGTCGATCAGCTCCGGCGACGGCTCGCGCTCAACTTCGAGGCAGGCAACCTCCACTCCGGCACGGCGAAGTTCGTCAAGCATTCGCGACGCGACCGGCGAGCGCCGCAATGTCTGCCTGCCCGTGACCAGCAGCATCCTGCGCCCGAACGCGGCGGCGAGCGCCGGAAGCTTCGCGAGCGTGCCCGCGCCGAAGTGAATGCGCGGCGTCGGCAAAACGGAAAACTCCAATCCTCCATTCATCGACATGGCGTCAGCTCCCTTTGCGCATGAGCGGCTGGTTGCAGTGCGGGCACAGAGTCATGCGGCACGGCACGCCCGGCACGTGCGCCTGCTCGAAGCCGCATTGCGGGCAGATGCAAAATGCCGGACAAGCGTGCCCGGCCTGGCAGGAGCCTTCAATTTTGCCCCCTTTGATGCAGATGCTCTTGCCGCCAGTCAGCGCGTCGGCTACCTTTTTTCGCGCCGATCTGATGATGCGCCCAAAGGTCTGGCGGGAGACCTTCATCTTTTCGGCGGCATCGGCGTGGTACATCCCTTCGAGATCGGCAAGGCGCATCGCTTCGAGCTCATCGACCGAGAGCACGACGTTCTGAAGCTGCGCCGCCGGAACGCCATCGGGCAGAAAGCAGGTAACGCTGGGAATCTCTTCGACAGAACGGCTTTGCAGCGGCCTGCCCGCGCGAGGGTTTTTCATGAATCGACCAGTATCGTTTATAGCAAAAAGGCTGTCGGAAGCACGACAATACCAAACAGCCCCGTTACGCCTCCGTCATTGCGAGCCGCCCGTATCCGGCCCGTATCCGGTGGAATACCGCAAACGGACAATGAACACTGCGCTCCATCGCGATGACAGGATAATGTGAGGCTTGTTTTTTTGTCATTCAGAGGAGGCTTGCCGACGAAGAATCCAGTTCTTTCGAGTAGCTCTGAGGCATTTCGACTGGATTCTTCTCCCGACATGTCGGGACAGAATGACAGAAAGTCTCAAAGAAATGCAAAATTACGGCGATTTCTCTCATGTTCATGAAAAGGAGCATCGCGACGTGGCAATCCATGCGAAGTCAGTGAAAACCGAAAGAGGTGGATCGCCACGCCCCGGCAAGCCGGGACTCGCGATGACGAATTTCCGTCATTATTATCTTGATCCTGACACATCACAGACAGTTCAATCGCTTATAAGACGTCACGCGCCGACGGTTTCGGTTTTGACCTCGAACACCGGCGGCTCCATGATGTGCTTCTTGACGGCGCAGAGGTTTGCCGCGTTGATCACCGCATCCTTGTACTTTTCCGGGAAATCAGGAGGCAGCTCGATGGTGATGGTGATCTTGCCGATGCCGCGGCCCTCGGGTTTCGGCTCGTGGCTCTGAACGATCCTGATGCCATCGGTCGGAATGTCGCGGCTCTGGCAGAAGGAGAGAACGAAAATACCCGCGCAGGTGCCAATCGAGGCGAGGAAAAGGGTGAACGGCTCAGGCGCGGAGCCTTCGCCGCCAGCATAAACCGCCTGATCGGTTTTTATAGTGAATCCCTTGAACTCGGCGTTGACCTTCTTGCCTCCGCCAAACGTTACGATCATATCGCTGCTCATATCTCTTGTGCTGAACTTGTTGCTGATAACTGTTTTTTACGCGCCTCCATAATAACCATCCGCCCGATGAATAGCAATGTTACGACGCTCACATCACGCCGAGAAACGGAAAGCGAATCGAGAGCATGGCGGCGAACCAGACGAAGGCTTCGGTCAGCTCGCTGCACGCGCCGAGCACGTCGCCGGTGACGCCACCGATTTTGCGACGGCTCAGGAGGCCGAGCGCGAGCGTCGAGGCGATGGCGCTCGCCATGAGGAAAAGCGCTCGTTGCAAGCCGAAGCCAATCGGAATGCGCAAAAACACGAAGGCCATGCCAAGCGCGATTATGAGATGCGGCCAGCCCGCGCCCTCGACAAAGGCGGTCGCCGTGCCACCCTCGGCCCGCGCGTAGGGCAACCACGTGGCGAGCACGACCTGGCCCGCGCGGGCAAGCATCACGCCAGCGATCAAGGTGCCAAACGCTTGGTAGCGAACCAGTTCGAGCAGGCAGACATACTTGAAAAGCATCACGAGAATGAGCGCCAGCGATCCGAAGGAACCGACGTTGGGATCTTTCATGATACGCAACGCTGCCTCGCGGTTGCGCCCGCCGAAAAAGCCGTCGGCGAGATCGGCCAAGCCGTCGGCGTGCAATCCCCTCGTGAGAACGATTCCGCCGCCAAGCGCGAAGAAGGCCGCCATTTCGAACCATCCCGCAAGCACCCCGAAGCGTGCGAGCTGCGCTTCGAGCGTGCCAATCACGAGACCGACGAGCGAAAACCAGTAGAGCGAGTCGCTGAAGCGCTCGGCGTCGCGACCCGGCACCGGCAAGATGGTCAGCGTGCGGAGCGCCGTGACGAGGCCGCCCGCCATCAGGCGAGCCTCCCGACGAAAGCCTTGACGCCCTCGACGAACTCGCGGGGTTTCTCCTCCTGCGGCAGATGGGCGCAGTCGCGAATCACCAGCAGCTCTGCCCTCGGCAGCTCATGCGCAAGTCGCAGGCTCTCCTCGGTCTTGACGGTGAGATCGTGCTCGCCGGTCACGACGAGCGACGGCGTCGAGGCAGCCGCGACGCGCTTGTCGAAGTGAAGGCGATGCGTTTCGAGGAAAAGCTCCCAGAAGCCGCGCGACCAGTCGCCCACCATCAGATCGCTCCTGAACGCGGCGAGCGTCTCGTCCGACAGGCGCGACTTGACATGCCAGAATCCCCGGATATTCTTGTCGTAGAGTTTTGTGATGATGAACTTCATCAAGCGTGAAAACACCGGCGTCATCGCCTTCATGAAGGGCTTCATCACGGCGGGAACCTCGCTGTTGGCGTAGCCGCTGTAGATCATCGCGCCGACGAGCACCAGCCCCTGCACGCGCTTCGGATGGCGCAGCGCCGTCAGAAGCGCCAGCGTGCCGCCAGTGGAGTTGCCCACAATGACGGCGCGATCCATGCCGAGCTTGTCCATCAGCGCCACGACAAGGTCGCTCTGCGCCTCGGGGCTGTATCGCGCCTCGTTCTTGCGGGAGGGCACGGGGCGCGAAGTCAGCCCGAAGGCCGGGCGGTCGAACATGAGCACGGTCGCGTTCTCGGCCAGCGGTTTGGCGACATCGCGCCACGAGCGAATGCTCAGAAAGCTGCCGTGCAGCAGCACGATAAACGGCGGCTTGCCGCTGCCGTAGAGTTTGTAGTGCACACGAAAGCCGTTGCAGTCGATGAACTTTCTGTCTCTGTCGGCCCGCTGGCGCTGTATATCGGGAAAAGAGTCCATGTTATCAGTCGTTTTTGCCGGAAACACCTGCCGAGCTGAAGGTAGCCATTTCGTTGCAGATTTTCACAGACGCTTCGATCACCTGCATCGCCAGGGCCGCGCCGGTGCCTTCGCCGAGGCGCAGATCGAGGTCGAGGATCGGCCTCGCGCCGAGTTTCTGCATCACCGCGCGATGTCCCTGCTCGTTCGAAAGGTGGCTGAAAAAGAGGTAGTCGCTCACCTTGCACGAAAGCTTGATGGCGCAAACCGCCGCCGAGCTGGAGATGAAGCCATCGACGACGACCGGCATTCCAACCGACGCCGCGCCGAGAATCAGCCCGCAGATGCCCGCGATCTCGAAGCCACCAAGCGCCGCGAGCGTTTCGAGCGGCGTGGCGAGGCTGGCGCGATTGACCTCGATGGACTTTTCGATTACCGCGATTTTGTGCCGGAGCCGCTCGTCATCGATGCCCGTGCCACGCCCAGTGATTGCGGCCACCGGCATGTCAAGCAGCACCGAGTAGAGCGCCGTGGCGGGCGTGGTGTTGGCGATGCCCATCTCGCCGGTGGCAAGCAGCTCGTACCCCTGCTCGCGAGCCTCGATGGCGAGTTCCGCGCCCGCCATGATCGCCTGAAGCGTCTCGTCGATGCTCATCGCCGGGCCGTGCGCCATGTTCGCCGAGCCATGCTTTACCTTGCAGCGGCGCAGCATCGGATGCTCCGCGAAGTCGTGATTGACCCCCATATCGACCACTTCGAGGTCAGCCCCAGCGTGACGCGACAAAACGTCGATGGCCGCCCCGCCGCCGAGCATGTTGTACACCATCTGCGGCGTCACCTCCGCCGGATAGGCTGAAACGCCCTCGGCAGCCACGCCATGATCCCCCGCGAAACAGAACACCTTCTTTTTGGACAGTGAAGGCTTCGTCGTGCCGGTGGCGATGCAATATTTCATGGCAATCTCTTCGAGCCGCCCAAGACTCCCCAGCGGTTTGGTGAGATCGTCGAGATGCGCCTGAATCGCCCCCGAAAGGCTCATATCGACAGGCTTGATGGAGGCAAGAAGCTGCTGGAATCGGTCGGTCATGGATGGTTAACTCTTTTGATTAAAAAGGAAATTTGAGCTTTTGACAGTTTGACGCTGTCTCTGAAGCTCAACTATTTATTACTTCGGTGACAATACATGCTGAATCCCCCCTGCCCCCCTTTGCCAAAGGGGGATTAAGGCGGGAACCCTTCCCCCCTTTGCCAAAGGGGGACTAAGGCGGAAACCCTGCCATCCTTTCACCAAAGGGGGACTAAGGCCGAAACCCTTCCCCCCTTTACCAAAGGGGGACTAAGGCGGGAACCCTGCCACCCCTCCACCAAAGGGGGACTAAGGCCGAAACCCTGCCACCCCTCCACCAAAGGGGGACTAAGGCGGAAACCTTGCCACCCTTGCTAAAGGGGGATTAAGGCCGAAACCCTGCCATCCCTCCGCCAAAGGGGGATTAAGGCCGAAACCCTGCCACCCCTCCACCAAAGGGGGATTAAGGCCGAAACCCTTCCCCCCTTTACCAAAGGGGGATTAAGGCCGAAACCCTGCCACCCCTCCACCAAAGGGGGACTAAGGCGGAAACCTTGCCACCTTTGCTAAAGGGGGATTAA
>CAIUQW010000313.1 GCA_903901395.1 uncultured Chlorobiales bacterium
TCCTGCACGAAGCTGTAGGCTTTCATCATGTCGTTGACCGGAATGCCTTCGGTGATGCAGATAATCACCTTCAGCCCGGCGTCAGCGGCTTCCATGATGGCGTCGGCAGCGAACGGCGCGGGTACAAAGATCACCGTCGCGTTGGCTTCGGCCTTCTCGACCGCCTCCTTCACGGTGTCAAAGACCGGCACCGGGCGGCAGAATTGATCCTTCTCGTTGCCGTTATAGATGATACCGCCCTTGCCGGGAGTGACGCCGGCGACGACGTTGGTGCCGTACTCGAGAATCTGCGAGGTGTGGAAGGTTCCTTCGCTTCCGGTGATTCCCTGCACAACCAGGCGGGTATCTTTATTGACCAGTACGCTCATAAGCCCATAATCATTTTTGGTGATGAAAAAAAGCCGTCAGTTGGACGGAACTGCCTGACATAAGGTCTGGAGATGGCGGGCGATGCCGAGCATCTTGCCCTCCTCGAAAAAGTTGCAAATCAGGTGGACGCCAACCGGCAGGCTGAGGCTGTCCATGCCGACCGGCACGCTGATGGCGGGCATCCCGACGATGCTGGCAGGAACGGTGAAAACATCGGCCAGGTACATTTCGAGCGGGTTGTCCATCTTGTCGCCGATGCCGAAGGGCGGAAAGGGCGAGGTCGGCCCGAAGATCACATCGACCTTCTCGAACGCCTCGCGGTAACGATCCTGGAAGACCCGGCGCACCTGCTGTGCTTTTTTGTAGTAGGTGTCGTAGTAGCCCGCCGAGAGCACGTAGGTGCCGAGCATGATGCGGCGCTTGACCTCCGCGCCGAATCCCTCGGTGCGCGAGTTGACGTACATGCTTGAAAGGTCGGGCGAGTCGGGCGAGCGATAGCCGTAACGAGCGCCGTCGAAGCGGGCGAGGTTCGAGGAGGCTTCGGCAGTGACGAGAATATAATACGCTGCGATGGCGTAATCGCTCTCCGGCAGATCGATTGCGACCAGCTCCGCACCCGCATCTTCGAGCTTTTTCAGCCCTGCCTTGACCACTCCGGCCACGTCGGTGTTGAGACTCTCCGGGAAAAACGCGCGCGGTACGCCGATGCGAAGCCCTTCGAGCGAGACGTGATCCATCGTGGTGTCGTACTCCGGCACATCGTGGTGCGAGGAGGTCGCGTCGTGCTCGTCCTTTCCGGCGATGACGCCAAGCACGAGCGCCGCGTCGTCACAGTTAGCGGCGAGCAGGCCGATCTGGTCGAAGGAGGAGGCGAAGGCAACGAGGCCGTAACGCGAGATGCGGCCATAGGTTGGCTTCAATCCGACAATGTTGCAGAAGCCCGCAGGCTGGCGAACCGAGCCGCCGGTGTCGGAGCCGAGCGCCACCATCGCGAGATCGTTGGCGACCGCCGCCGCCGAGCCGCCGGAGCTGCCGCCGGGCACGCGGGTTTTGTCGAAGGGATTCGGCACCGGCCCGATGGCGGAGTTCTCGTTGGAGCTGCCCATCGCGAACTCGTCCATGTTGGTGCGACCGACGAAGATAGCGTCCTCGGCCTCCATCCGGATAATCGCCGTAGCGTCGTAGACGCTTTCGTAACCCTGCAAAATCCTGGAAGCGCAGCCAAGTGGCGCGCCCTTCATCGAGATATTGTCCTTGATGGCGATCGGCATGCCAAAGAGCCTGCCGGGAGTTTCGCCGCGCTGAAGCTTTGCGTCAAGCTCGCGGGCGCGGGCCATCGCCGCGTCGTGAAACACGGCGGTGAAAATATTGTCGTCGCGATGCGTATCGATTCGCTGTAAATAATCTGAAATTACTTGCTCACAGGTTAGCTCATGTGAAAGCAGTTTGGACCTGAGGTCCTGATATCCATGAAACTGCACGTCTGATAGGCTGGATTTTGAGTTGAAGATCGTTCATCTGCACGTTGCGGCGGGGGACAACAACTCCTGCGGAAAGAGGGCGCTGCTGGCCGGAAGAGTCCAAGTGGCTCTGCCGCCATGAAGTTTGTATAATAATAAATAACTGTCTATAATTCAATTTCATGGAGATTGCGAGCATCGATGCCGGAAGCCAGTTCCGCCTGAGGGCCGCAAGTTCCGATGGACAGCATCAACTCTTGGAATTTTCTACTCTTAAATGCCCCAGTGGTTCAAATCGAAATCTGATCCTGAAGACATTCAAATCCAGGAAACGCTGAAATCCACCGGCGTGCTTCCCCGGCATGTCGGCATTATCATGGATGGAAACGGTCGTTGGGCAAAGCGGAAAGGCAAAACCCGCATCGCAGGCCATATCGCGGGCGTCGAGTCGGTGAGGGATGTCGTGGAGGCGTGCTGTGAGCTTGGCATCGGCTACCTGACGCTGTTCACCTTTTCCATCGAGAACTGGAGACGGCCCAAGCTCGAAATTTCCGCTCTGATGCGGCTGCTCATCAAGGTGCTCAGAAAAGAGACTCCGCAGTTGCGCGAAAACAATGTCCGGCTGGAGGTTATCGGCGACCTGAGCCTTGTTGCCAATGATGTGCGCCAAACCATCGAAGAGACCATGGCGCAGACAAAGGATAACACGAAGTTGATTCTGACTATCGCCCTGAGCTACAGCGGCAAGTGGGATATCACCGAGGCCTGCCGGAAGATCGCCCGTCAGGCGCAGGCGGGCGCGCTCGATCCCGACGCCATCGATGAGCAGCTGTTTGCCTCGTTCCTTTCCACCGCCTCGTTCCCCGATCCGGATCTGCTGATACGCACCAGCGGGGAGTTTCGCATCAGCAACTTTATGCTTTGGCAGAGCGCCTATTCAGAGATCATCTTCACCAGCACGCTCTGGCCCGATTTCCGTCGCGGCCAGTTATATGATGCTATCCGGGAATTTCAGAACCGCGAACGGCGGTTCGGTCAGACAAGCGAACAACTGAAGCCCAATGCATAGAACAAGACGAACCGAACCAAAGAATCTTTAAGCCATTTCATGAAAACGACACCATTTTCACCAGACAGGTTATCAGCACTTCTCATCGTTCTGGCCCTGCTCGACTTTCCCGCATCCACAGCCATCGCAAAAGCGAAAACCCGGCCTTCGTCGCCAGTCGGCGGAGCTGCCTCGGCAGCCACGGCTTCGGCAGCCATGCCTGAAAGCAGCGCCTTCACCGTCCGGGAGATTTCCTTCAGCGGACTTCAGACCATCAAGGAGCCGGAGCTGCTCAAAAGCCTGCCCATCAAGGTCAATGAGCAGATCAACGTTCCCGGACAGGAGATTCCCGGTGCGGTGCAATACCTTTGGAACCTGCAATATTTCAGTAACATCAAGGTAGACCAGCGCGATCTTGGCGATGGCAACATCAAGCTGATTTTCACCGTCACCGAGTTTCCGCTTCTTGACAGCGTTGAAATCGCAGGCAACCACAAGTTCAAAACAAAGGAGCTGCTGAAAACCGCCAATCTGAGCACCGGACGGCGTATCAGCAACCAGGAGCTTCTGAACGCCGCGAACAGGATCGAAAAGCAGTACGCGGCAAAGGGATTCCTGACGGCGGGCGCGGAGTATCGCCTTCAGAACATTGGCGACAACAAGGTCAAGGTGGTGTTCACCATTCACGAAGGCTCGAAGGTCGTCATCGAAAAAATCCGCTTTCATGGCAACAGCGCCTTCAAGGAGGACAAGCTCCGCGGCGTGCTCAAGGAGACCTCGCAGAACTCCTGGTGGCGGAAAATTTTCGGTCAGCCGAAGCTCGACAAGGACAAGTTCGACGAAGACAAGAACCAGCTGGTCGAGTTCTATCGCGACCGCGGCTATCGCGACGCGCGCATCGTCAAGGACACGGTCACCTACACCGACGACAAAAAAGGGCTTATTCTCGATATTTACGTCGAGGAGGGGCCAAAGTATACGATCAGAAACGTGACTTGGATCGGCAACACGAAGGATTTCGCCACGACCCAGATACTCGACGCCACCTTCGGCTTCAAGCAGGGCGATCTGTACAGCGCGAAAAAGATCAACGAACGGCTGAATTTTTCGCAGGATCATACGGATGTCAGCTCGCTCTACCTCGACCGCGGCTACCTGTCGTTCAGAGCACAGATGGAAGAAAAGGTGGTGCAACCGAACCAGATAGACCTGGTCATCACGCTCACCGAGGGCGATCCCTTCACTCTGAACGTCATCAACATCAAGGGAAACACCAAAACGAAGGATCACGTTATCCGGCGGGAGCTCTACACCGTTCCGGGCGATACCTTCAGCAGGCAAAACGTCGTCAGAAGCATCAGGGAGCTCTCCATGCTCAACTATTTCGATCCTGAAACGCTGACACCCGACATCCAGCCGAACCAGAAGGACAACACGGTCGACCTGACCTACAACGTCACCGAACGACAGACCGATACCTTCAATGCCGCCATCGGCTACAGCGCATCGAGCGGTGGAACGGGTTCTCTTGGCCTGACCTTCAACAACTTCTCGCTGGGCGACATTTTCAATCCCTCGGCATACCGCCCGCTTCCTCACGGCGACGGGCAGAAGCTCGCGCTCCAGTGGCAGTTCGGCTCGAACAACTACCGGACGCTTTCACTCTCGGTGAGCGACCCCTGGGCGTTCGGCACCCATACCTCGATGGGCTTCACCGCATTCAAAACGAGGCA
>CAIUQW010000314.1 GCA_903901395.1 uncultured Chlorobiales bacterium
AATAATGCGTTGCCCGTCCGGGCTGAACGAAGCGGCATTGACCCCATAGGAGTGTCCGGTGAGCGACATAAGGCATTGGCCAGTTTCGGCATCCCAGATTTTGATAGTGTTGTCACTAGAAGCAGAAATAATGCGTTGCCCGTCCGGGCTGAACGCAACGGTATATATCCATTTAGAATGTCCGGAAAGAATCAAAAGACAGTTACCATAGAGAGCATCCCAAATTTTGATGGTGTTGTCGGTAAACGCTGAAATGATGCGTTTTCCATCGGGGCTGAAAACGGCAGCAGTGACCACATGTCTATGCTCGTAAAGGGTCATGAGGCAGTTGCCAGAGAGAGCATCCCAAAGCTTGATGGTCGAGTCGTAAGACGCGGAAATGATGCGCGTTCCATCGGGGCTGAAAGCGGCAGCATTGGCCCAATGTGTATGCCCGGAAAGGGTCATCTGGCAGTTACCGGAAACGGCGTCCCAAAGCTTGATGGTCGAGTCGTAAGACGCGGAAATGATACGCTGTCCGTTGGAGTTGAATGATGCGGAAAAGATTCTTTCACCATGGCCTGAAAGAGTCATGATGCATTGGCCAGTTTCTGCATCCCAGATTTTGACAGTTTTGTCGAAAGAAGCAGAAATTATGCGCTGTCCGTCAAAACTGAACGATGCGGAAAAAACTTTTGCGAAATGTCCAGAAAGGGTCTTGAGGCAGTTGCCGGAATCAGCATCCCAGAGTTTGAGTGTTTTATCAGATGACGCGGAAATGATACGCTTTCCGTCGGGCCTGAACGATGCGGCTCTGACTGATCTGGTATGCCCGGAAAGGGTTTTAATGCAGTTGCCGGAGTCAGCATCCCAGATTTTGATAGTTTTGTCGAAAGACGCGGAAATGATGTGCTTCCCATCAGGATTGAACGATGCGGCAGTGACCTGAAGTGTATGCCCGGAAAGGGTTTTAATGCAGTTGCCGGAGTCAACATCCCAGATTTTGATAGTTTTGTCGAAAGACGCGGAAATGATGCGCTTCCCATCAGGACTGAACGATGCGGCAGTGACCTGAAGTCTATGCCCTGAAAGAGTCATGAGGCAGTTACCGGAGTCAACATCCCAGAGCTTGAGGGTGTTGTCGTAAGAGCCGGAAATGATGCGCTTGCCGTCAGGGCTGAAAGCGGCGGCAGTTACCCGGCTGGAATGACCGTCATAGATCGAACATTGACTTTTTGGTGGAATTGATGAACTGGCGATGCCTTTGCAACGCGCGGCAACATACTCCGTTCCTTCCGGGAAATCAACCATATCCGCCGCCTGGCATTCAACGAACGAAACGAGCCGCAGTTCCGCCGATGACCAGCGGCTTTTGCTCAAATCGCAGTTCCGCCAGATTCCGGCCACGGCGTCGGCTCGCGAATAATCGGCTCCGGTGGCGTTGCAGCCGAAGAACTCCGCGTTGACGAGGGTGGCGCGGTTGAACGAGGCGGAAGCGAGCACGGTGCTGCGGAAGCTCGTGCCGCGCAGATCCGCCCCGTCGAACCGCGCTCCCGAAAGGTTCAGGTTGCCGATCACCCATCCGGCAAGCTCGGCCTGTTCGAGCCGGACGCTTCGCGGAGCGGGGGTGCGCATTCCGCGCTCGTGCAGCTTCAGCCAGAGGGCGAAGGCGAGTTCCGAAACCTGCTTCCGGTAATCAGTTTCGAGGATCGAGGCGAGCGCCGTGACCACCTTTTCGCCTTTCCGCTCATCGGTCGCGAGCATGTCGGCCACGAAGTCGAGCGTCTCTTTCGACGGCATGTTCATCGCCAAATCCAGCGGCTCGAACTGCCGCGCCGAGAACGCATCGACCAGAAATCCCGCAAGGAAATACTCCTGCAACGAGGTGTGGGCGAACGAAAAGTAGTCCTCCTCCTCGCGAATGATGAAGGTCGCCGTGCGCAGGTCTTTCTTGAGCGTCTCTCTTTTTATGTTTGCATAAGCTCCATTGATTTCTGGATTACAAAGCAACCACTGATCCAGCCATCGGTTGAGCGCTCTGCTCTTCATTCCCTCCCCGCCATTCCGATGAATTTCAGCAGCTAATGCCTGCATGAGAAGCCGTTTGTGGTCAACGTCAATCTCGTGCTTGCCCTCGTCCCGCGCCAGCCAGTTCTCCACCGTCGTGTCGTACAGCGTGGCGGTATTGACGTGGCCGCCATCGGCGATCTTGCGCTCGATGTCGGGAATCGACTCCGTGACCAGGTTGAGCGTGTAGGGGCGCGAGGCGAGGTCTTTCAGGTTGTGCACCTGCTCGAACAGCTCAACGATCCGGTCGATCTTCTCCCCGTCACAGCCGAGCCGTTTTTCCAGATACGCCCTGATCTGCGCCGAGTCGAAGGGCAAGAGCGTGCATGAGCGGTACTCCTCGCGGGCGCGTCCTTCGCGATCCCTGCCGAGAAACAGCGTATTCTGCTCGATAGCGTCGCGGAAGTAGTGCGTGCGGCAACTGATGAGTATTTTGCCCTGCGGCGGCGCGTTCTCCTTATCGCTCCGCTGCTCCCGGATGCTCCAGAGTTCGGCGATGAACTGGTTGGTCTCCTCCGGCGTGAAATGCACCGTCTTTTCATCGAGACCATCGAAGATGATCATCGCCTCGTTCGAGCGTACACGCAGAATGACGTCCTCCGGCGTCACGATACTCTTGTCGAGCGGGTCCTTGCTGAACTCGATAGCGTCGCGCAAAACATCGACAAGGCGCGGCACTTTTTTCTCCGAGCCGACACGGGTCTGAACCCGCCGCAAGTCGATGTAGATACAGAGCGGCACCGATTCCGGCGAGTCGTGATGCCGAGCGCTGATCTCCCGCGCCAGCATCCGGCAGGTGAAGGTCTTGCCCGTCCCGAAATCGCCTAGCAACGCAAAAAACGGAACTTCGCTCTCCAGCGCCCAGCTCTGGATGTACGGGCGAGCCAGAACCGTATCCGCCGATGACTCGCTTGTCGTTTGATGTGAAATGATGCCGGGGTTGGCGCGACCATCGATGAATCGTTCGCATTCGTACAGCGAACCCTTGAACCTGAGATGACCCTCGGTAATCTTCCGCGCCCCGTCGTCGTCATCGAGGTTCACGCATTCGATGTCAAGATCAACTTCGACAGCTTGAATGCTTCCTTCGCGTTGCTTCTGTATCCGTTGTTCGATTTCCTCGACCAGCTTGTTGATAAATCGCTGTTGGTTCGAACCGCTGACGCCTGAAAATGGCTTCTCATCCAGAAAAAATATCTGGAGGTGTTCAAGTCCGTGAAGCTCTTGATTGTTAAGATCGATGGGTTTGAGGGCGACAGGAAAACTCTTGTTCCTAAGCACGGGAATTTCATGTTCCTGTATGTAGGTGCTCGACAGAAAGTGACTCGATACTAACAGAATGCCGTAGTCGCACCGCTGAAGCCGGTTCTGAAGTTCATCGTGCCAGGTATCGCCGCACAGCAGATCGTTATCCAAGGACAAGACAAAGTCGTAATACTTCGATGAACCAACTCGCGCTTCCAACTCATCGACGAATCGTGTCTTGACGCTATCATCCTTGTGAGCATAAGAAAGGAATAACTTTATGACAGGCTTGATTCTCGCCTTGATCTCCACCGCCTCCGACGACAAATAGCCGGGAATCTCCTTAATACCGGGATTCAATGCCTGCTCGACGCGGTTAGCATCCTCGGCGATTCCGGTTGACGCCTGCGGTTGTCGTCGGTTCGATGGAGAGGTGTCTGGCATAGGAGAATCGTCGTTATGTTGCGGAAACAAAACAGACTACAGGGGGCTACGCCGTGATCAGGAAAATGGCGTAAAACGAATATAGGGAATTGGCGGGGCATCCGGCAATCGGGGGTGACGTACTGAAAGATTAGGGCGTCTAAAAAGTCACCCATCAATTCATTTCTCGGAACTCAGTCTCTTTGTCATTCTGAACGAAGTGAAGAATCCAGTTTCTTTGGGATTTGATGATAACCGAATGAATTGCAATGTCTTACAAAATCCACTGGATTCTTCGCCCGACTTAGTCGGACTCAGAATGACAGATAAATTGGACGAGTGCCGATTGAGTGATCCTTGTTGAGACAGCCTCTTCCCCAAGAGTGACCTACCCGCACACCTCGCGGATGGCAGCAGCGATAATCGGGATGCCGCGTTCGATTTCTTCGGGGGTGTTGTTGCAGTAGGAGAGGCGCATGGTGTCGTTGCGCTCTCCTTCGGGGTCGAAGGTGCTGCCGGTGACGAATACTGCGCCGCCGTCGATGGCGCGTTTGAGGATCGCGGTGGCGTCCGTGCCTGCGGGCAGGGTGAGCCAGATGTAGAAGCCGCCGCGCGGTTCGTTCCAGCGGACGTACTCCGGCAGATGCCGGCGGAGCGCTCCCGCCATGCAGGCTGCGCGGCGTTTGTACTCCTCGCGCACGCTCGCGATGTAGCCGTCGATCTTGCCAGAGCGGATGAAGGCGTCGGCGATCACCTGCGAAAAGCTTGGCGAGCAGGCGTCGGCGGATTGCTTGATCAGCTCGCACTTTTCGTAGATCGCGGGCGGGGCGAGCAGCCAGCCGAGGCGCAAGCCGGGGCCGAGAATCTTGGAGAAGGAACCCATGTAGCAGATGTCGATGCCTTCGGGGTCGAGCGCCTTGATGGGTTTCAGCCGCTCGCGATCCTCCTCGCTGAACCAGAGGTCGCCGTAAGCGTCGTCCTCGATGAGCGGAATGTCGCGCCCCTGCAACGCCTCGACCAGCTCCCGCTTGCGCTCCGAGGTGTAGAGCATCCCAGCCGGGTTGTGGAAGTAGGGCGTGATGTAGAGGAACTTCGCCGGATCGGGCCGCGCGGCCTCTTCGCGCAGCATGGCAATGTCAAGCCCCTCCTCGTCAACCGGAATCGAGACGATCTGTGCGCCCGCGGAGCGAAACGCCGCGATGGCTCCGATGAAGCAGGGGTACTCGGTGAGCACCCGGTCGCCGGGATCGACGAACGCCTTTGCCACGATGCTCAGACCCTGCTGCGAGCCGGTGGTGATCATGAGCTTGTTGCTTTTGACCGGCAGCCCCTTGCGTTCGAGGAAGCCGGAGAGCGATTCGAGCAGCGACGGCAGGCCGGGAGTGGGGCCGTACTGAAAGGCCGCCTGCTTCGATTTCAGGTCGAGGCCGCGAAACAGCTCCTCCACCTCATCGACCGGAAACA
>CAIUQW010000315.1 GCA_903901395.1 uncultured Chlorobiales bacterium
CGATCGTCAAGTTCTTCGCCAACAACGAGATACGGCTTCGCCCCCGGATAGGGCGGCGCTTCGGCGAGCTGCCCGGCGATTTCGCGCCCGGCGGCGGTCGGCTTCACGAAAAGCCGGTTATCGCACACGAGCGCAACAACTTTGTCCTCACAGTAGATCGCATACTCGCCGAACATCTTGCGAAACGTGATCGCGCCCGCCGCCCTCATCTGCTCGCAGGCATATTCGACAAACGATAGATCGGATGACATTGGATGACATTTTTCAGATTCGAGACTCTTGCTGAACGCCGATGCAGCGGATACCTGCGTGTTCAGCCTTGCAGAAAACGCAGTCCGGCGGCCAGGCGGCGCAGAGTTCGAGATACTTTCCGCTCACCATCGAGGCGATAATGCGATGGACCGATTGACGGTCAATAACCCGGATCGCCTCTGCCGCCGTGACAATTCCTGCCTTTCCAGCTTCCGCCATCGCTTCGGCAAGCTCATCGAGAAAAACCGTTTGCGTTTCCGGCGATTCCTGATGCAGCGCCCGGCAGACCCGCTCGCCAATCGCGACCATCCCCGCCCGGAGAATCAGCCCGACAGCTTGCTCCGCCGTGATCCAGACGGGCCTGAACGCCACGATCTTCTCCCGGATATGCTCGAAAGCAGGCGAACCCGACGGAAATGCCGATGCGTGATCGAGCACCATCTCGGCTTTTCTGATGCCCTCGACAATCTTGCCGGTACGATAGTCGTTTGTGGTTGGCATATCCGTTAGACTTAAAACTGTTGATTCATTTCAATTCAAACAAACCGGCCAGATAGCTGAAGCTCGAAGTCGTCGCCACCTTGTCGTGCGGGATGATCAGATATTTCCACGGTTTGCCGTTGCCTGACGTAGTGAAATCGGTAGCGTATGCGCAGTATCGCAACGCGGCGGCGGCTTTTTCGCGCACTTCAGGGCTTTCGATTTCGTTGGCGGCTTTCGTTTCGATCATGTAGATTGCATCACCAGTTTCGGCGACGAAGTCGGGTTCGTAGCGCTTGGAGTTGTTGTTCCAATAGATTCTGAACTGGTTCGGAGCGGGGCGCAGCCATTTGATGATGTTGTCGTCGTGTTCGAGCACGAAAGCAAAATCCTTTTCCGCTTTGGAGTCGAACTTGTACTCGAAGTGGCAGGCTTTGGTGAATCCACGCCAGATGTATTTCGGAATCGCACTGACCGGACTCATCGGGTCGCGATAGTCTCGATAACCGTTTTCGGCAAGTGCCGTGAAGTTCCACGGTTCGATTCTCACGAACGGCAACACGTTGGGTTCCTGATATTCCGGCTCGCCCATCCGGAAGTGCGCCCGCATCTGATCGCAGATCATGAGCGCGATGATTTTACGGTACTGACGAACCAGCCAGGGCAGCTTCTCATGGTCGTCGAGTTCTTCGTCGAGTTTTTCAAGAGCTTGACCGGCCAGCTTGTGCAGCAAGTCGGCGTTGCTGTCGTAATCGACCTCGGTGCAGCAGTTGAGCACTTCCGAGACAAGCTGGTTCTTCGGGCTGTCCGGTTCGCCTGCTCCCTGCCGGACGCCGACAATATCGACCTCGTCGTTCCGGAGATTCCGCCGGACGATCTCCTCGTCCATGAGCCGGAAATCGAACCCCCGCGCCACGTCGAGATCGAACTCCTCGAACCAGACCGGTACCGCGCCCTGAACGAGATCGATCCGGGGTATATCGATGGTGTGCTTCAGAAAACCGGCAACCGTTTCTTCATAAATCGCCGCTGCCTCTTCGAGAATCTCCCCGGCAAACACGTTGAGCTGGCCCTGGCCAAGATCGCTTTCGACCTTTTCCATGACGAGCTGGCGAATTTCCGGCTTCAGACTATCGGCGCTGCCGGTAACGCCGGAAACAGTGCTGATGGCGGGCAGCGCCCTGATGATCGCTTTCCGCGCGTCGAGCGTCCGCGTGGCTTTCCGTTGCTCTTCGACGTTTTGCATGGCGGCGATCTTCCGCTCCTCCTCTTGCGCCTCGGCTTCGATGCGCGTGACGGAGGTCACAGGCACCGTTCGCGTCGCGAGATCGTCGCTTGACAGCTCGATAACGCTGAACTTGTTGAGCACCGAATCGGGATTTTTCGCCTCTTCGATCACCTTTTCAAAGTTGTCGTGGGCGATGACCGTGAGCGTATCGACCTTTTTGTCGCCGGTGCGCTCGCCGTTGTAGGGAAGGCGAAGCCCGCGCCCGATGGTCTGCTCGATGAGCACGGCGGCATTGGCGGCTCGCAACGGCACGATGGTGTAGAGGTTGCGCACGTCCCACCCCTCCTTGAGCATGTTGACGTGCACGACGATTTCGATGCCGTTGTCGCTTCGCTCCAGCTCGACGAACTGCCGCTCGACCTCGTCATCCCTGCGGGTCGAGGAGTCGATCTGAAGCACCTTGTCGCGGAAATCGCCGTTGAAAAAGGCCGGAGAGCGAAGATACTCCGCCGTCTCCTGCGCATGGGCAATGTCGCGGCAGACCACGAGGATGAAGGGCTTGACCAGCTCGACGCCGTTCGTGCGGGCGTAAACTTCGATGGCGGTTTTGGTGTCCCAGTGGAGACTCACCGCATCTTCGAGCTTGATGATTTCGATCTCTTTGTCGGAAAACCCCTTTGCCTGAAAATTCCTGCGAGTTGCCACGGCTGGCTCTTTGACGTAACGTCCATCGGCCAGCGCTCGCGCCAGTGTGTATTCATAGACGACGTTCCGAAACGGATTGCCCTTTTCGTCGGTCGGCGTGGCAGTGAGTTCGAGACCGAGTACAGGATTCAGTTCGTTGATCGCATTGCGTGAGGCGTCAGCATGGTAGCGGTGCGCTTCGTCCATGAGAATGACCAGATCGTCGAGTCGGGAGAGGTACTCCCAGTAGGATTGACCGAGGTATTCCGAGAGCCGCTTCATCCTCGGCAACTGCCCCTTCTCCTTGCCCCGCGTGGCGCTTGCGGCGTCTCGGTTGAATTTGGAGATGTTGAAGATGTTGATGCGGATCTCCGATTCGCCGAAGAGCGCCCCCTGCTGGGCGTAGTTGTCGCCGGTGATGATGACCGGGCGGTTGTGCACGAACTCCGAGATGCCGTTGAAGACGTACTTGGCGTAGTTTGGATTGCCGAAATCCTCGATCAGTTTTTCGTAGATGGTGAGGTTCGGCGCGAGCACGAAGAAGTTGCGGATGCCTTTGTGCAGATAGAGATACGCGATGCAGGCCCCCATGAGCCGCGTTTTGCCGACGCCGGTGGCGATGGAGAAGCAGAGCGAGGGAAATGCCCGCTCGAAGTCGGTGCAGGTGGGGTAGCGTGATGAAACCGTTTCCAGCGCCTCCGCCAGATCGGCCTCCTTTTGCAGCGGGAGCTGGTCGGCGAGTTCGGCCACGATGTCGAGCGCTTCCCGGAGCGGCTGGCGCAACGAGAGGCGCTGCTTGATGTATGATGCCTTCTGGTTCATGGGGGGATCAGTCGAAAAGATTGGTTTGCACGGATCGCTCCGGAGCGTCGTTATCGGGATGGTCGTCCGGCTCTTCGGCGAGTTCATCGGGCGATTCTTCAACCGGAACCTGTACGATGTTAAGGCTGTAATCTTCGCGGCCAAACTCGCATCGCCCGAGCAGCATGTGGGGGATTTTTTTGATGGAGATGTTGGCGTGGCGGTTCCGGCACTCCTGCTGAAAAGCCTTGCAGGCAATGAGCAGGCTCTCTTCGGGCTGCATTTCGCTGTGGATGCCGTCGAGCATTTCGGCGGTGAGAAAAGCCGTCGTGGTGAAGAGAAAATCCTTCTCGCTGCTCCGCGCCTGCTTCCAGTAGATCGCTTCGTCGGGCTGGTAGCGGAACCCCTCCTGCTTGGCCATTGCGGCGGCAAGCATGTCGGGGTTGTACTCCTTGCTGATGATCCAGTTGCCGTACTTGTCGCGATTGAGCAGCGACGGCGCAAGCGTGTAGAACCGGAACCCGCCGCCGCCCTGCCAGCCAACCGCCTTGCTGATGCCGCCCTGGTCGCTGCCATCCACCACCTTTTTCAGCCGCGGCTGGCAATGCGTCCTCGCATGGTCGCCAAGCTCGATGCCAATATACCGCCGCCCCATCTTATGCGCCACAGCAGCAGTCGTGCCGGAACCAAGGAATGAGTCGAGAACGAGTTCGTTCCTATCAGAAGAAAGATGGACGATCCTTCTCAAAAGACGTTCTGGTTTTGGAGTACCAAACGGTGTCGAACTCATAGCCTTCTGCTCAAGCATTGCTTCTTGGGTATGACCAACATCATCATAAAGCCATATACTTCTTGGAACGATAGCTCCTGCTTCAGATAAAAACCGTTTTACTCTTGGGCTTTTTGAATTACCAGTTTTTCCCCAATAAATCAGATTATTTGCTAAAAGATCTTCCATTGTTTCTTGACCATACCGCCATGTAAGGCCATTTGGCGGGAAAACCATTTCACCTGTATTTGGGTTTTTAATAGCATAGTAAAGATTTGCTCTTTCTTTCGGCGTCTTATTTCCTGTCAAAGTGCCGCTGCTCCATAAGCCTCTGGGATCATTATCAGGATTTGAATACCCTTTATTATGTTTCTCCTCTCTGGGAAGCCGATTTAATTCAAACCGATCTATATTTTTTGCGAAACAAAAGACAAAATCAAGGTCTGTGCTAAAATATTTTGCGTCATTGGCAGGAGATACACGCTTAAACCAAGCACTGGTTTGAATAAAATTTCTCCTCCCGAAAATCTCATCCATCACCACTTTCAGATAATGCGCCTCGTTGTCATCAATCGTCACCCAGATCGAACCATCATCTGAAAGCAAATTCCGCAATATTCTCAATCGTGGAACCATCAGATTCAGCCAGAGCGAATGTTCCAATCCATCGTCATAATGCTCAAAAGCATTGCCGGTATTGTACGGCGGATCGATGAAGATGCATTTCACCTTCCCGGCGAACTCCTGCTCCAGCGCCTTGAGGGCGAGGAGGTTGTCGCCCTGAATCAGCATGTTGCCGGTCGAGGGATCGCCGTAGCTCAACTCGGGCTGCTCGATGAGAATCCTCGGTTCGAGTTTCGGTTCGTCGCCCTTGCCAATCCAGGTCAGTTCAAGCTTCTGTTTCTGTTGTGGTTTCATTCCTGCTCTTCGCTGCTTAATTCAATCTTTTTGAAAAATCCAAAAGTATGCCCAACACTGTAGCTGATCCGTTCCAGCTTCGCCAGCCGCCCGGCAACAATGGCCGGATGCGTGCCGATCTCTGCGGCGAACCGCTCGAAATCCTCCTTGACAAACAAAGGCGCTTCAAGCATCCGCCGCTCATCCTTCCGGCTGACAAGATAATCGCCAGCCCACGCATCGGCCTCATCCTCCTTCTTTTTACCGTCACACGAATAGTCCGTCCCCTCGATAAACACATCCCTCTTGTTGTGCTTCAGGATATGCGCGGCCTCATGAAAAAAGGTGAACCAGAAAATATCGTTGCGGTTGAAACGGTCGGAAAGCTGAATCAGCGGCGTGTCGTTCATCCAGCGCGTCGAGCCATTCAGCGGCGCTTTTTGCAGGCACGGCGTGAACACCACCTTGACGCCCGCCCGAAGGCAACGCTCCTGCAAC
>CAIUQW010000316.1 GCA_903901395.1 uncultured Chlorobiales bacterium
AGACCAACCAGAAGCCAGCGCTCGCTCTTGCTTTTTTGACTGTGTGAAATGATCAGGGAGGTGAGCGCCAGAATTCCGCCTTCGCCTTCGTTATCGGCCCGCATGATGAAGGTGAGGTATTTGAGGGTGACAATGAGAATGAGCGCCCAGATGAGCAGCGAAAGCACGCCAAGCACATTGGCATGGGTCACGGGTATGCTGAATTCGCCATGGAAGCATTCACGGACGGCGTAAAGGGGACTGGTGCCAATATCGCCGAACACCACGCCAAGCGCAGCAAGCGACAGGGAGGCGAGGCGTTTGTAATCGGAATCGCTGGAGTGGGGATGAGAAGATAAATGCGCGTCTTCGGATGTCGTTGACATGGGATGGTAAAGATCTTTATTAACCGCTAAAGGTCTCTTGACGCGAAACCGGTTACGGCTGCATATGCCCCTCGCGCGGGGATGGTCAGCGCTCGCTGACAAGATCGAATGATGACAGACGGGTTCATATGCTTCAGATAATGCAAACCAACGAATATACACAATCACCCTGAATTGCAAACAACGTCCGCCAGCCGTGGCTCAAGGTGACTCCTTGTCGTGGCTCGTCAGCTCCCGAAGCACCCTGGCAGCCAACGAATCACCAAGCGCCGAAGCCCATCGCAGGTCTTCGATAGCGCCTTTACGGTCACCGGCAAGCTTGCGCGCGACCCCGCGATTGTACCATACGGACGCGCTTCGCGGAGCAGCCTGGACGACGCGGTTCAGATCTTCCAGCGCGCCGGCATAATCGCCGAGAGAAAGCTTCGCGAAAGCGCGGTTGTTTCGAGCAACGAGCATATCGGGATCGAGCACGAGCGCCTTCGAATAATCTTCGATGGCCGCTTTCGCCTCCCCGAGCGCCACGCGAGCGTTGCCGAGATTGTACCACGCCACCTTGTACCGGGGATCGATACTCACCGCCTTGAGGTAATCCGGAACCGCGCCCGTGAGATCGCCGCAGAGATTTCTGGCAAGCCCCCGGTTGTTGTAAGCACCGGCAAGCAGGGGATCGAGCTCTATGGCTCTGGTGAAATCGGCAATCGCCAGCGCATACTGCTTCATCGACGTCCTGATCGTGCCGCGATTGTTATAAAACTGCGCCATGTCGGGCTTGATGGCTATAGCCCGTGACATATCCGCGACGGCATCCGCATACCGGCCAAGCGCCGCCAGGCTGAAACCGCGGTTGTTGTACGCGCTGAACGAACGGGGATCGAGCCTGACGCACCTGGTGTAATCGGCAATCGCTCCTTTCATGTCTCCCGTCGAACCGCGTGCCAGGCCCCGGTTGTAATACGCATCGGATGAAGAGGGATTCAGGCGTATTGCGTGGCTGAAATCATCGATTGCCCCTCGAAAATCCCCTCGCCCGGCCTTCAGGATACCCTGATCGATCAGTGAGTCGGCAGATTCGGCATGAAGCACCGGAGCGGCGAACAGCAGCAGCGCCACCATCAGAAAAAAGCTGGCAATCGGGTTGCCGGCATGCCGTGCTTGTTGCCTGTTCATTCGCAGTACCTGCCGGAGGTGATCGTTCAGAGTATTCTCCATACCTCCTGCAACAGCAGTCACCCTCTAAAAGCTTCCCGTAAAAAGCGTTGGCCATCCTTATACACCTCCGCTCAGAACCCGAAGAGGTCGCATTACTGCAAGCGATACTTCTGAATCTTTATGATTTCCGAGGCATTTCTATTGTTCAAAAACCCAGCGCATTGAGCAGAAACAACCAAAGACCACCACTACCTATAATGCTTTATAATAATAACTTAGCAAATAAATAACCCGTATTAAGTTCTATTGCAAACAGATAGAACAATACCATTTCGGAGATTAAAAACCTTTTTATTATATTGGCAATTGTGTTTCAATAACATGAAAGAAACCGGCGCACTACCAGAGACACTCACATGACAGGCATAGACACTTTACACAGCTTCAATTCAGGTAGCGGCGCATTAACCGGGACGCGATTATGCATAAAAAACACATTGCCAAGCTCACACGCCTTGTTCTGGCATTGTCACTCTTCATTTCAATCACTCCAATCGGCGCTTTAGCCCGCCAATCCAGCGCCAAAACCCATAAAGCCAAGCTGAAAGGCAAGGCGGCTCACTCAGCCAAATCTGTCAGACACAGCGGCGCTAAAGAGCTCTCTTCAGCCCAGCCGCTTCCTAACGGCGACAAGGTTCTGGTCGCTGTCGGCAAGGCCTCTTTTTATGCCAACAGCTTCCACGGCAGCAAAACGGCAAGTGGAGAGCAGTTCGATAAAAAAGATTATACCGCCGCGCACCGCTCTCTGCCTTTTGGCACCGTCGTGCGGGTAACCAATCTGAACAACGGGAAAATGGTCTTCGTGAAGATCAACGACCGGGGACCGTATATCAAAAGCCGTATCATCGACCTCTCGAAGGCCGCGGCCAAACAGCTCGACCTTTTGGAGGGTGGTATCGGAAGGGTCAAGATCGAAGCGTACAACTGATCTGAACGCTCACAGCTATTCAGCCTTCTGAAAAGGGGGCTGAACGCAATCAAACCTGGGGAAAAGAAAAAAAGCGCCACGCGCTCAGTGATTTGTCCTCTGCGTTCACCGCGTCCACAAAATTCACGCAGCACTCACTCCCAGAAACCCCTCATTTCTCTCTTATAATAAACACAGACTCGCCTTTTCTGTGGAAGTTGAAGCGCTCGCGGGCGACCTTTTCGACGCTGTCGGGCTGGTAGGCGTTTTTGATCGTGCTGCGGAGCGTCACGATCTTCTGCTGCTCTTCCTTCTGGAGCTTTTCGAGCTTGCGGTTCTCGAACTCCATCTGGATGCGGGTCATGAGGCCAAAATCTCCGAAAACGAACCAGACCGCCACGACCGAAAGCGCCACCCAGAGAGCGAGCCGTTTCGGATTCGAGCGGATGGAATCCCATATCTCTGTCAGATATCTCGACATGTTCCGGCAGCAGTTTCGAGCGCAGGGTATGCCGTTGCAGCACACCCTGTTCTCTGATAGTTGTTCCTTTAACGATAAATCCCGGCCTCAGACCCTGAACGCTCCGATGCCCGGATAGACCGCCGTGTCACCAAGCATCTCCTCGATACGGAGCAGCTCGTTGTACTTGGCCATGCGATCCGAACGCGACATGCTGCCTGTCTTGATCTGCCCGGCGTTGGTCGCCACGGCGATCTGCGCGATGGTGGTGTCTTCGGTCTCGCCGCTGCGGTGGCTGATGATCGATGTGTAGCCGTTGCGTTTGCCAAGCTCGATGGCCTGGAGCGTTTCGGTCAGGGTGCCGATCTGGTTCACCTTGATGAGGATCGAGTTGCCCACGCCCTTCTCGATACCTTCCGCGAGGCGCTTGCTGTTGGTCACGAACAGATCGTCGCCCACGAGCTGCACCCTGCCACCGATCTTGTCGGTCAGCATCTTCCATCCTTCCCAGTCATCCTCGGCCATGCCGTCTTCGATGGAGATGATCGGATAGCGGCTCGCCCAGTCAGTCCAGTAGTCGGACATCTCTTCGGAGGAAAGCTCGCGACCGGAGGATTTCTTGAATACGTACTTTTTCTTTTCGGCATTGTAAAACTCGGAGCTTGCCGGATCGAGCGCGATCATCACGTGAGCGTCGCCAAGTCCGCCCTTGTCGGTCGGCGCGCCCGCCTTGTAGCCAGCCAGGCCGATGGCCTCGATCACCAGCTCGATCGCCTGCTCGTTCGACTCCACGTTCGGCGCGAATCCGCCCTCGTCGCCAACCGCCGTGCTCAGGCCGCGGTCGTGCAGGAGCGATTTGAGCGAGTGGAACACCTCCGCGCCGCAGCGAAGCGCGTCAGAGTATCGCTGGAAGCCGATTGGCATGATCATGAACTCCTGGAAATCGACCGTGTTATCGGCATGAGCGCCGCCGTTGAGCACGTTCATCATCGGCACCGGCAGCGTTTTGGCCGTCGTGCCGCCGATGTAGCGGTAAAGCGGCAGGGCGGAGTATTCGGCTCCGGCCTTTGCGCAGGCGAGCGAGACGCCGAGAATCGCGTTCGCGCCGAGGTTCGACTTGTTCGGCGTGCCATCGAGTTCAATGAGCTTCGCGTCGATTGCCTCCTGGTCAGTCACCTCCATGCCCTTCAGGGCGTCGTTGATTGTAGTGTTGACGTTCTCGACCGCCTTGAGCACCCCTTTACCGAGGAAAACTTTCTTGTCCTTGTCCCTCAGCTCGACCGCTTCGTGGACGCCCGTCGAAGCGCCGCTGGGCACTGCAGCGCGGCCAAATGAGCTATCGGTATAGACATCCACCTCGACTGTGGGGTTTCCTCGCGAGTCCATTATCTGACGGGCATGAATCCTGGTGATGACTGACATGATACGGGTATTTAGAATTGAAATGAAGGTCAGAACCGAAAAGATACGCAATGGCGCTCATTGTTCGGACATGCAAGCTCATTTTATCGATAGCAAAATGCGTTTCATGGCTGTGAAGTTGCGAATGCAACTATTTTTTTCTGTAAGTTTTCAGGTACTGCCAGATGCCGGGCACTTGCGCGATGCGCTTTCACGCAGAAAACCGGCGACAGCAGACGGCTCCGTTAAATTCCAATCCAAGAAAGGAGTACTGACATGCAACCTGTTCCAACGGATCAATTGAGGAACATTGTCGTTACCGGCCATTCCGGCACCGGAAAAACCATGCTGTGCGAATCGTTCGCTCTGAGCATGGGAGTTATCAACCGGCTCGGAAGCATCGAAGAGGGCACGACCCTTTCAGATTACGCTTCCGACGAAACTGAAAGAAAGCACAGTCTGAACACCAGCCTCATCCACGGCATGTGGAATGAGAAGAAGATCAATATCATCGATACCCCCGGTCTGCTCGATTTTCATGGCGACGTCAAATCGGCCATGCGCGTTGCCGATACCGTGCTCATCACGGTCAATGCGGCGACTGGCGTTGAGGTCGGCACCGATACGGTGTGGGAGTACACGAAGGAGTACTACAAGCCGACCATGTTCGTGCTCACCAAGCTTGACGCCGACCGCGCAAGCTATGATGCGACGCTGGATGCCCTGCGCGACCACTTCGGCCACCTGGTGACGCCGATCCAGTTTCCGGCGGAAGAGGGACTTGGCCACCACATCCTCGTTGACGTGCTTCTGATGAAGCAGATCGAGTTCAGCCCCGACAAACCCGGTAGCATGGTGGTTTCGGAGATTCACGATCTGTACCGCAAAAAAGCCGAAGAGCTGCACCAGCAACTGGTCGAGGCGGTGGCAGAGACGGACGAGGAGCTGATGAACCGTTTCTTCGAAGAGGGCACGCTCAGCGAAGACGAACTTCGGGCCGGCATCAAATCGGCCCTTGTCACCCGCACCTTCTTCCCTGTTTTCTGCACCTCCCCGCTCCACCTCATCGGCTCCGAAAGACTCCTCAGCGCCATCGTCAACATCTGCCCCTCGCCCATCGAGCGCGGCCCGGAACACGCCTTCTGCTCGGTCATGAACGACGAAAAACTGCTTCAACCCGACCCTGACGGCTCGACGATCGCCTTTATTTTCAAGACCATGTCGGAACCGCGTGTTGGCGAAATCTCCTACGTTCGCGTCTACTCGGGCCACATCGAGAGCGGCCACGAACTGATCGACGTGCAGACCGGTCAGCTCGAAAAGCTGGGACAGGTCTACACGATGCAGGGGCAGAAAAAGATTCCGGTGGACAAGCTGCTCGCAGGGGACATCGGCATGGTGGTGAAGCTCAAGAACTCCCACACCAACGACACGCTCGCAGACAAAGGCGTGGATTGCCGGATCAGCCCGATCCTCTTCCCCGAGCCGGTGCTCTCTTCGGCCATTGTACCGGTCGCGCAGGGCGACGAGGAGAAAATCTCCGCCGGCCTGCACCACTTGCACGAAGAGGATCCGAGCTTCGCCATCGAACATGACGTCGAATTCAACCAGACCATCCTGAAAACGCTGGGCGAAACGCATCTCGACATCATCATCAACCGCCTGCGCAACAAGTTCAACGTGCAGGTCGAGGTGGCCCCGATACGGATTCCCTATCGTGAAACCATCAGGTTAAGCGCATCGGCGCAGGGGAAATTCAAAAAGCAGTCCGGCGGACGCGGCCAGTACGGCGACGTATGGGTGCGCATCGAACCGCTGGAGCGCGACTCTGGCTTCGAGTTCGCCAGCGAAGTGGTCGGCGGCGTGGTGCCGACCCGATACATTCCGGCGGTGGAGAAGGGGTTGCGTGAATCGATTGCCGAGGGGAGCCTCACCGGCTATCCGGTGGTCGATCTGAAGGCTGTTGTGTATGACGGCTCGTACCACCCGGTGGACAGCTCGGAATACGCCTTCAAAATCGCCGCACATATGGCGTTCAAGGCCGCGGTCGAAAAGGCAAAACCGCTGATTCTCGAACCGATCTATTCGCTGACCGTGCAGACTCCCGACCAGTTCACGGGTGAAATCGTGGGCGATATTTCAAGCAAGCGAGGCCGGATTCTCGGCATGGACACCGAAACGCGCTTCCAGGTCATCAAAGCGCTCATCCCGCAAGCCTCGCTCTCGACGTTCCATCACGCATTGACGAGACTGACCCAGAGCCGCGCTCGCTACAACTACGCCTTCAGCCACTACGAAGAGGCCCCGGTAGAAATAGCCAACCAGCTCATCGCCGAAAAAGCCGCGAAACAGTAAAAAGCCAAAAAGGACAAAGTGGACAAAGTGGACAGCGAAAACCTCATCATCGTTTTCCTGTCCACCCCGTCCACTTCGTCCACACTGTCCGCATTACCTGCAAACCGACCCGTTTTTTCAGTTCCCCTGAAATGAGCAGGCCGGTTGCCGTTTTGATTATGCGTCGAATCCAAGGGAATCAAGCAACGCCTTCATCTTATCTTCATCCTCGTCACACGCCTCATACAAGGCTCTCAGCACATATTGGATAACCGATTCAACGCCGCTTTGATCAGCCGCAATCAACGCTTCAGTCGCCAGTTCCGTCAACGTCCCGGCATCCAGAGTGGCGAGCTTCTGGTGACAGCGGAGCATCTCTGCCAGGCTGTAGGCCAGTCCCATCGGGGCCTGTTCAGCACGGTACAGTATGACGGCATTCCTGTAATTCTGCAAAGCAATCGCAGGTTCATTCAAAGAGAACTCCAGATCACCTGTGGATTTCAGCGCATTGGCAAGACCAAGCTGATCCTGTTCCTTTTCGTATAGCTGGATCGCTCTTTCGTAGTTCTCCCGAGCCTTAACCAGCTCTCCAAGCCGACGCTCAAGGTCGCCAAGCGATTGCAGCGCATTGGCAAGACCAAGCTGATCCTGTTCCTTTTCGTATAGCTGGATCGCTCTTTCGTAGTTCTCCCGAGCCTTGACTGGCTCTCCAAGTCGGCTCTCAAGGTCGCCAAGACACTCAAAGGAAAGCGAATCACCGATCATGTTGTTGATCAGTGCAAGCGCTGCATGACCGGGCAGCACATTAAAGATGTAAACATTCCGGAGTTGCCGGTGCAGTTGTTGCATCAGGCTCGACTCAGGGCAAGCGGTCGTCTTTTCGATGCTGCAAAGCTGGCTGATTGCCCAAAGTTGAGCGCTGCTTCTGGAACGCGCCTGTATGTTGGCATCGCTGCTGCGAATATCAGAGGCGTCACGGGAAATCGCAAGAAAGTACTGGTATGCATGATTCCTGGCGCTGAGCCAGTTGAAGCCGTTCTCATCCGGTAAGTTGCACATTGAGCGGCCCAACGCATAACGGGAGACGGGAGGCAGCATCGTTATGCGCTCAGCTCTGAAGGAAATCAGGTTATGCTCGACCAGCACGATTCGAGCCGTCGCATGTCCGCTGACCTCTTCCCATAAAGCCATCGACTCCTCATCCAGACCGTCAGGAAAAAGCGCGACAAATTGCCAGAGGTCGAGCGCTCCTGGTTCGCGCGCGAGAAGCTTTTCAGTCAGCGCAAACGAAAGATCGAGGCTGTCGAGCCGCCCGTCGGGGTGACGCGCGGCGGCGGATGCGGTTCCCTGCTCACGCCACAGCTTTTGCAGCTTTTGCCATGAACAGGCCCGGCCAAGACGAGCAAGCAGGGTTATGGCCAAAGCGTGGCCGCCAAGCTCCTGATCGACAAACTGGGTGACTTCGCTCTTGTCGGGCAACGCGCCGCCATTCCAGCATTTCAGAAACAGCTCGACCGCGCTTGCGTTGTCGAGCCGCTCTATCGATATGCCGTTGCCCAGCACGCCATCAAGCACCACGCGGGACGAAGCAAGTACGCGCACGCCAGGCAGGCGGGCAAGGTCGCGCAGCATCTGCCTGCCGCCGGGCGACTCGGCCACATGTTCGAGGTTGTCGAGATAGTACACCCCTTCCGGCAGAAAACGCCGCAATTGCTCAACCGTTTCGATTCGTAACAGACTCTCGGCATCCAGCCCGACGGCTTCGCCCACCTGGGCGAGAAACGTCCGGGGATTGGCATCGTCACGCACCTGCACGAAAAAAACCTTTTCGGAGCGGTTGCGTGCAAGCCATCTCCTGAGCGCCTCGTTACAGACCGCAGTTTTACCGATCCCAGCCGTGCCTGAAACGTGTTCAGCGTTGCCGGAACCATTCAGAAAATCGAGAATCTTCGCAAGCTCCTCCTCGCGACCGAGCACCACCCCTTCGCGAGGATCCAAACGAGGATCAGAAGCACCGGTCAATTCACCGGGCAGCAGGCGCGAGTTTTCTGAAGCCGGGTCAGAAATGGCCTCATCGCCCAGAATCAACGCCAGAATTCTTTCGTTTCCCGACGGAAAGCGATGACCATTATCCCAGTCGGCAAGAATTTCCGGGATATGCTCGTGCAGCCCATCGTCGGGAAGAATCGGAAAAAACTTTGTATTGATAAGGCGGCTTTTGTAGAGATCGCTGGTAATGACAGCGCTTTCCCAGGTCGCGCCCCGGCCACCGGAATCGGCCACCTCACGTTTTTCAAAGAGGACTTTGTAACGCTCTGAACAGACGATAAGCACGACATCGGCATCCTCGACGCTATGCTGCATCCAGGCACGCCAACCCTTTTCTGGTGGTCTGTTCCGGTAACGGTGATCGGTAATCACCTCCACGCCATTGCTTCGCAGCCATTCGGCAAGCGCAGCGACACGCTCGGCGAGATCGCCTTCGTGGGCATAGCTGATGAAAACCGTCTGGCTTATTTTACGATCCGCAGGCGGCATTGACGTGTGTTGATAGGAACATCAGTCGAAAAACTGTTCAACATCAATGTACGGCAAAATCAACCGGTGTAAAAGAAAGGATACGGTGTAACGTTGAAATTCAGACTGTGCCCGTCCGTGAGATTGAGACGAAGCGTGGGGGAGAGGGTGGGTATAAAGCAAAAAAGCCTGCGGGGGAAAGCAGGCTTTTTTGTGCTGTATAAAAACTCGGCGACGACCTACTCTCCCGCAATGAAGCAGTACCATCGGCTCTCCTGGGCTTAACGACTCTGTTCGGAATGGGAAGAGGTGAACACCAGGGATATAGTCGCCGTAAAC
>CAIUQW010000317.1 GCA_903901395.1 uncultured Chlorobiales bacterium
GGATATGATGAGGATGACGGGTAAAGCGCTGGCGGTCGTTGCACTGATTCTCCTTTCAACGGGCCAGAGGGCTGAAGCGAAGAGCACTATCGTCATCGACGGTTCGACGACGGTTGGGCCTCTGGCGAAATCGTTCGCGGCTTACTTTACCAAAACCCGAGGCATCGACGTGACCGTGAGCGAGTCCGGCAGCGGCAATGGCGCAAAGAGCCTCATCAACAGCACCTGCGACATCGCGACCATGTCACGCTCGATGAAGCCGGAGGAGCTTGCGGCGGCGAAAAGCAAGGGAGTCAATCCTCTTCCGCATGTCGTCGCGCTCGATGGTCTGGCGATGATCGTCAATCCCGCCAATCCCGTCAAGTCGCTTTCCAAAAAACAGATAGCCGATATTTACAAGGGCGTCGTCACCAACTGGCGTCAGGTTGGCGGCCCGAACGCGAGGATTCTCGCCGTGCAGCGCGAGTCGAACAGCGGCACGCAGGAGACCTTCAAGGAGCTGGTCGTCGGCAAGAAGGTGCACGTGGTCGCAAGCGCTGAAACGCAGGCAAGCAACGGCGCGGTTAAAAATCGCGTTTCACTCACAAAAGGAGCCATCGGCTTTATCGGCCTCGGATTTGTCGATTCCTCGGTGAAAAAGATCGCGGTGGATGGCGTCATGGCGGATGTTGCCAGCGTCAAGGATGGGCGTTATCCACTCTCTCGCCCGCTCTTCATGATGACCAATGGTGAACCGGCGGGCGCGGTGAAGGAGTTCATCGAGCTTCCGCAGACTCCCGAAGGCAAAAAAATGATCAAAGAACTTGGATTTGTCGGCAAGTACTGATCGCGGTTCCGGTAGTTATCGTTTTCGCTGCGTTTTGCAAACAGATGTTCCAGAGTTGTAACAATCTCCCCTTTGTTTTCTTTCTGTAAAGCGCATAGATTTGGGGCGAATGAAGTATCGATCAGGCAGGCGCTCGTCTGCAAAACAGCAAAGCCATGAATGGTGAAGCTCACAGGCCGGAAGGCCGGTCATCAGCGTTTGTCGTCTCTTCCCGGAAGCGCAAGTTCCAGAAGATCACGCAGTCTGCCGGTCAATCGCTGCAGTTCTTCGTCGCCGCGTTCGTGGCGATCATTGTGCTCTTCATCTTCTGGTTCGTGGCGCGGGACGCCGTGCCCTTCTTCCAGATCAGAGGGTTCCATGAATTTTTCACCGACACCCGCTGGTATCCCGCGGACGATCCTCCGGTATTCGGCGCTCTGGCCATCATTTACGGAAGCCTCATGGTGACGGTCGGCTCCTCCGCCATCGCCATTCCCATGGGAATCTCCGCCGCCATCTGCCTCTCAGACGTGCTCCCTTTTTCAGCCCGCCAGTACATCAAGCCGGTCATCGAGATGCTCGCGGCCATTCCGTCGGTCGCTTACGGCTTTTTCGCCCTTGTGATCTTCGCGCCGATGCTTCAGAACTATGGCGGCCTGATGCTCATGTGGGCCTGGTGGCTCATCGCCTCTCCGCTCCTGCTGCTGGCCTCGGTGGTGCTTTCAGAGCTTCTCACCAGCCGCATCGCAGACGAGAAACACCGCAGGATGCCGCAGCGCATCCTCCTCGCCGCGCTGCTTGCCGGTTCGCTCGGCCTGCTTTTCGTTATCGGGCGGCAACTGCAAGCCATTGAAATAGTTACCGGCACCAACGCCTTGAACGTCTCGATCATTCTCGGCTTCATGGCGCTGCCGACCATCGTCAGCGTCGCCGAGGACGCGCTGCAGGCGGTCGGGCGCGACATGCGCGAGGGCAGTTACGCGCTCGGCGCGACACGCGCGGAAACTATTGTCAAGATCATTCTTCCTGCGGCCAGCAGCGGTATTCTGGCAGGCGTGATTCTCGGCATCATGCGCGCGCTTGGCGAAACGATGGTGGTCTGGATGGCCTCCGGCAACGCTTCGCACATTCCCGATCCGTGGTTCAACTATCTCGACTCGATCCGAACCCTGACGGCCACCATCGCCGGAGACATGGGCGAGGCCGATCAGGTGACCGGTTCGGCGCGGTTCCACGTGCTTTTCGCGATGGGTCTCTTGCTGCTGGTGATCAGCTTCGTCAGCAACTTCATCAGCGAGCGCATCATCGTCCGCCAGCGCAAAATTCTTTCCGGTCAGTAATCAGCGGCGCAAGCCAAAGTATTGTCAACGAAATCTGTCTGTATGAATCTCGGCACCCGAAAACTTCTCGACCGCTCATTTACAGCGCTTGGCATCGGTTCCATCGTCATCATGGCGCTCATGCTGCTCGCCGTGCTCGCGCCGATCGTGACCAACGGCTTCGGAGCGCTGGTGTTCCAGGGAACCGTCGAGCACCGGAAGATGCTCTTCAACGAGTTCCACCGAGGCGACAAGGCGGCATTGCAGGCGGAAATCGCGGATTCCGACGCCAGCCGCAAGGCGATTTACGCCATGCTCGACAGTTTCGACGCTGAACTCGCCAGCATGGACGAGGCGAAGCGGGATGAGCTTGGCGAGAAGTACGAGCAGGTGAAAAGCTCGCTCCGGGCGCTGCTTGGGCCGCTGCCGCATGACGAAGTTCCGGCGCTGGAGCGCATGAAATATGGCCAGACGCGCTGGGATAAAGCGGAGGAGAAGCTGCACGAGCTGCTGTACGAAAAGGAGTGGGACTACTCCAATCCTGACGAGATGGCCAAATCCTACGAGGTCAGCCGCGCCGTGGCGTTTCAGGGCACCTCGCTGGTCAGGCTGTTTCCCTACGTCGAGAGGAACATCAGGGCGCTCATGCTGCCACGCTGGACCTTTTACTGGGGATTCATCACCGACAACTCGGTGGACGCCCACTTCTTCGGCGGCATCTGGCCCGAGATCAAGGGCACGATTTTTCTCGCTATCGGCGCGATGCTCTTCGCCTTTCCGCTTGGCGTGATCGCGGCGGTCTACTTCACCGAATACGCCCGCGACGGCTTTCTGACCAGCCTCCTGCGCAGCGCCAACAGCACGCTCGCCGGCGTGCCGAGCATCGTCTTCGGCCTCTTCGGCCTCGCCTTTTTCATCAACACGCTGCATGTGTCGGAGTCGAAAAGCGTGCTGGCCGGTTCGCTGACGCTGGCGATCATGATTCTGCCGACCATCATCCGTTCGGCGGAGGAGGCGATTCTCGCCGTGCCGAAGACCTACAAGGAGGCGTCGCTCGGCCTCGGTTCGACCAAATGGAACACCATCGTCACGGTGATTCTTCCGGCGGCGCTGCCCGGCATTCTCACTGGCGGCGTCATCAGCCTCGGCAGGGCGGCGGGCGAAACCGCGCCGATCATTTTCACGGCGGCGGTCAGCGTCGGCGCGGCCATCGGCTTCGGCGATGTGTTCTCATCGCCCACGCCCGCGCTTTCGTGGAACATCTACAACCTCGCCAGCGAGCACGAAGCCGCCGCGCAGATTCGCCATGTCCAGTACGGCATGGTGCTGGCCCTGATGAGTATCGTGATGCTGCTCAACATGTCGGCCATCATTCTCAGGGCGCGCATTTCAAAAAAGTTAAAAGGGTGATTTTTCATGACAGCCACTTCAGAAACGAAGAGTTCATCGACGGTTTCGGTTCGTGACATCTATCTTCCGCCGGAGCGCAAAAAGGTCTCCGGAGGCGAGGTGCCGCACGTTTCCGCCAAGAATTTCTCGATCTATTACGGCGAGTTCGAAGCAGTAAAAAAGGTCAACGCCGATATTCTTTCAAAGTACGTGACGGCCATCATCGGCCCGAGTGGTTGCGGCAAGAGCACCTTCCTGCGGGCGATCAACCGCATGAACGACCTGATTCCGAATTGCCACACCACCGGCTCGCTCACCTTCGACGGCGACGATGTCTACGGCAAGTTCACCGACGAAGTGCTGCTGCGCAAAAAAATCGGCATGGTGTTCCAGAAGCCGAACCCGTTCCCCGCCATGTCGATCGCCGACAACGTGCTGGCGGGTCTCGGACTCTCGGGATCCAAGACC
>CAIUQW010000318.1 GCA_903901395.1 uncultured Chlorobiales bacterium
GCTACCACGCCGCCTGGCATGGCGCTGATCGCGCCTTCATTGATCACCGATCCCGCGCCACCTGCATTATTGAACTGGTACTTGCCCGCCAGAAAATCGCTGTCGGCAATGTCGAGGCTCGTCGCGACCAGGCCGCCAACATTGACTTGAGAGGTTTTACCAAAAATGATGCCCGACTGGTTGAGCAGGAACACCTGGCCATTAGCGCTCAAATGACCCATGATCTCGCTCGGGCTAAGATCGTGGATGCGGTTCAGCGCCGCCGCCGTCGCATCTGGCTGCTGGAAGGTGACCGATGCCTCTGAACCGATATTGAAGGTGTTCCAGTCTGCCACCAGCTTCTGGGTAGACTGGTTCACGGTCATTGCATTGCCCGAAGTGGTGATTGTACCGCTGCCCGAAGTAATCGAACCGCCTGTAGGCAACTCCGTCGGAGAGAGCGCCAGAGCAGGACGATAGAGCGCCACAAGCGCGGCGATAGTCAACGCGCCGCGCTTGATGATCGGGCAGCCAACAGCTCCCGCCTTTTCAGAAACGACAATCCATTTCTCCTTGATTGCCGACCAGATAATCTTGTGTATCCTGTTCATAGGTGGGAATTGTTGTTGTCAATCAAGTTTCTGCTCAGAAATAGATCATGCCTTGCAACCAGAAGCGGTTGCTGTCGCTCTTGCCATCTGCGTTCAGGCCACCGGCGGTTCTCCCTTGATTGTCGCCAATCGGGTGCGCCCAACTGCCCTGCATCATGCAGCTTTTCGAGACCTGCCAGTTCAGGCTGACGCCCGCGCCCTGCAGCCAGTAGCCGTTGCTGTTGGCTGCGTTGTTCACGTCGCCAGCATACCGGCTGTGATTCAGCGTTACATGACCGGCATCGTAAAAGCCGCCGAACAGCACCTTGCCCCACGCCTCAGGCAAGGGCAACTGGTACTTGAGATCGGCATTCAGAAGCTGGCCGGAATCACCGCCCGCTTCGCCAACCGGATAGGCCCGGACGCCGTAGGGGCCGCCGAGGTAGAACTTCTCACTGGTGTCGAGGTTGCTGAAGCCAAACTGGCTGCTGCACGAAAGATTCAGCGTCGCACGACGAGAGAGCCGCTGCAGGCGGCTGAGACTGGCCGTCATGAAGCTGAAATCGCCCTGAACGCCGAACGGAGTATCATATCGGTCGGCTTGCCAGAAATTGCCGTAATTGACCGCGACCTTCGCGTTTGTCGCCCCGCCGCCAAGCCATTTGTCGTAATTGAGCAGCGACAGACTCACGCGCCCCTCTTTGACCGTTTTGTCATGCAAGCCGGTCGAACCCTTCCGGTCGGTCAGGTGCTTGTCGGCATAGCTGATTGTTGCGGTCAGCATCGTATTGCGCTTCCTGACCAGCGGCCAGCTCAGACCACCCTCGATGCTGCTGCTGTCGCCCTTGTAATCGAGATTTTTCAGCTCCTGCAACAGCTTGTAGTTCATGCCTGTCCAGGAGACATTACCGCGAAGCCCACTGCATCCGACCTGAAAATTGTAGCCGATCCGCCCCTGATTCAACCCTTCCGAGCCGGTATACATGACGCTGAGCTGATCGCCATAGCGGAACGGGTCATTCAGGTTGATCATGGCGTTACCGCGCCAAGCTCCGGTGTAGCGGTTGCCGTAGTTGTCGGCCCAGACGCTTCCAGAAACAAGCGGCCCCTCGCTGACATCGAAGGTCACGGCACTGGTGCCAGAAACCGATCCCGGCGCAATCATCGCCCTGGCCTTCATCCCCGGCTGATCGTTGACCGTGAGCAAAGCACGTTCGAGGCGCCTCAGATTCAATGGCTCGCCGGATGTCGCGCCGTTGGCGGTCAAACCTTCGAGCATTCCTTCGTTCATCCTGACCGATGGATTGCGCTTGATCCTGATCTCGCCGTCGCTCTTGCCCTGAATGATGGCGATGGTGATGACGCCCGCGCCCAGCTCCTGCTCGGGCAGATAGGCCTCCGCAAGAAACCACCCTTTCGACCTCAGATGCGCGGTCACTTTGGTCACCACCCCCTGCAAAGCATTCCAGTCAAGCGTCTTGCCAACGTTTCCGGCCACAATCGCCTGCAATTCAGCTTCGCTCGCAATACCCTCATAGCCCTCGAAGCGGAACGCCTTGACCGTCACCTGAACCTCCGGACCACCCTTGGCCTTCACGACAGACTTCTCTTCCTCTTTCGACGGCAGGGTTTCGGGCAACTCGCGCTGCGGACTCTGCGATCTGATGATACTGCCCGCATCGGGCGGCGGTACGGCCGGAGCCGCCTCAAGCCTCGAAGCAGCGAGCAATCCTGCGGCAATGAAAACAACGCTGATTGGTTTCAACATGAGAAAATTTTTTTGGGAACGGGAGTAAGTCAGAAATGACCTATGAACGAAAACTGACCGCGATTCGCGCGGCAGCTGTAACTTCTTGCGATAAATGATGTTGCAAAAAAAACATCATATAATTTGCACAGAAAGAGCACCATTGAAAAGCGGAGGCTTAACAATCATTAATAATTATAAAAAAAATACTCATTGATTATCAAATTATTTCCAAAAAAAATAACTAAATCTTTAGCGATCAAGCACATGTAAAAAGCTATACATCACTGCGAAAAATAATCAGGAGAATCGCTGCTTTTCATATGTATACATATACATGGGTTCCCATACATGCAATTCAATTATCTCGCCCCTTCATTCACCGTCCCGCGTTCAGACGCAAGGCGATATATTCCCCGACGAGACCGGCATTACCGCACAACCGTCAGACCTACGACGCTTGAGCTTTGACCACGAAAGCATCTCGCTCATGTACTTTCCCGGAAGCAAGTATACTCCGGTTCTTGTCCGTAGGGTCTCGGGTTTGCCATGGTCAACTCGCAGAAAAACCGTCACCTCCATGATTGCGCTCATGCCGGGCGCGAAAAACAGCAAGGCCTGCCGCTCACCTTTGCACGATGAAAAGCAGGCCTTCATGTCCATATTATGGAGGTTAGCATTCAGCCGGTTATGTAGCTTTGTGTGGCGTAGCTGCGGCAATCTGGAGCGACCAGGTCTGCTTGCCCTGACTGATGACGATATTCAGCGACTGGATTCCGGCAGGGACATCGGTTGCCGTGAAAGTTTGAGCCACAGGATCGAAAGAGAGCCACGATGGCAGAGGCGCACCACCCGCGAGGGTAATCGTAACCGGTTCATCTGTGTCGAGCACTCCCGGTGGCAACGAAAGAACGAACCCGCTACTCAAAAAGCCCTGAATGGAAAGAATATTCGCCAGAATCGACCCTCCATTTCCATCAGAATTGCTGATCACCTCTACCGTCACGTTTGCCTGAGTGGCTACGCCGTTCGTACTTACCTCCGTAAACACGATAGGCTGTGTGTTTTTTTGATCGATCGGCTGATCAGATTGATAAACGATGATAGAAATCAACTCTTCAGGCCGAACAATTATTTCCGGTGTCACCTGCTTAGGTTGGGAGATTGGCGCATGAATGGTTAGAGTGCCATTAACATAGCTGATCGCATAATTGCTACTCGTCAGACCCGATAGGTCGATGCCGTATGTGCCGTTATCGACCGCGCCCTGAGATGTGCCACCGTATGCCAAAGCCCCGCCAAGCACATCAGTATTTTCGTTATTTACGAAACCACTGTAGGTAACGCCATTTCCGCCGCTATATGCCAGCCCGTCATAGACCTTTATATCATTGTTCGCCGTGATCGTGAGCGGCGCTTGCGTAATCGTCGCCGTATTCGACGCCCTGGTCAACGTCGTAACATCCAGCGCATTGTAGTTCAAGGTCTGTGCGCCATTTTTACCGGTCAACGAACCATTGGTACTCATGAATGTCCAATTCCCGGCGTTCTGGCCGTTTGCGCTCGCAAACTCTTGCGTGAACGTCTCGCCATTCACTCCCGTTACCGTCACGTCACGGAAATTGGCATTACCATCATATACCTTGCTTCCGTTGATCGCGGTGTAGTTTGCCGGATTGATCGTCAACGCCTCAACGTTACCGACATCTTGCATGAACACATAGTTGCCGTTGTTGGCCACGAGACCGCTGCCGTTGATCGCGTAATTGCGGACGTCGCTCGTCGCCGTCGCCGTCGTGCTCCAGCTCGCCGTACCGGTCGTCGCGGTTGCCTGCGTTTCTCCGTTCTTCCAGCCCGTGATCGTGCCACTGAACAATGGATTGGCGTCACCGTAAATCCGGCTCGATGACGACGCGACGTAGGTCAGCGTTGCCGGATCGATCGTCAATGTGCCATTGATGTAGCTGATGTCGTAGTTCCCGCTTGACAGCCCCGATGCCGCGATACCGTAGCTGTCTGCGTTGATCGCACCTTGCGAAGTACCGCTGTAGCCCAATGATCCTCCAAGAACGCTGGCGCTTTCGCTGTTCACGAACCCGCTGTAGGTGACTCCGTTGCCACCGCTGTAGGCGAGACCGTCGTACGTCTTGCTCGCGTTATTCGCCGTCACTGTCAACGCAGCTTTGTTCACCGTCAGCGTGCCGTTACCACCGGACAGAATGATGTCATATTTGGATGAGTACCACGGCTCGTAGGTACCGGCGTTTTTATATTGCGACTGACCAAGGCTTGCGGAAGTGTCACTGCCAACAAACCCCGTGAACACGGGTGTACCCGATACCGGCATCGTGTGGCTCAACCCATCGTAGGTAACCGGAATCGTGGCGCTAAGGCCGGTCACGGTCAACGGCGTCAAAAAAGTACGCAGCAACGGCGTGGTCTGCCCTTCGTAGATTCTCCAGGTCTTTCCGTCACCGCCTGTGGCGCTGATATCCCATCCTGCATACGTAGCCAGGGATTTCATTTCCGCCGTCGTTTTGCCTGTACCTCCGTCAGAAGTCGCTTGCCCCGATGTCGTCATATCCCAGTAGCTCGACGTTACCGTACCTGTGCTAGTGCCGACAAAGCCACCGACATATTGGCTACTGGCTCCTGCGCTCACGCTTCCGGTGCTGTATGACTGCGTAACGGTACCTCCTGGCAAGCCTCCGGCAAAACCGGCAACAGCGTAGCTATTGGCCCCGACACTCACATTTCCGGTACTGTACGACTTCGTAACTGAATCACCAACCAAATTTCCGGCAAAGCCGCCAATACAGTAACTGCTTCCAGCGCTCACGTTTCCGGTGCTGTACGACTCGGAAACTGTCGATCCAATGATAAATCCGGCAAAGCCGCCAAAATACTGAGAAGAATCGCCAGAATTCACGCTTCCGGTGCTGTACGACTGCGTAACTGTACCTCCGGAAAATTCTCCTGCAAAACCGCCAACATTCTGCAAAAACTTGCCAACGTTCACGCTTCCGGTGCTGTACGACTGAGCAATAGAACCAAGAACCAACTCTCCAACAAAGCCGCCAACCCAATGGGAAGAATCTCCTGTGCTCACGCTTCCAGTGCTGGATGATTTGGTAACTGAAGCTCCAGCTCCATTGATGTATCCGGCAAAACCACCTACATAATGGGTACCATCTCCAACAGCCACGCTTCCGGTACTGGACGACTGCGTAACCGAACCTCCATTCATGTATCCGGCAAAACCGCCTACATAGTTGTGAGAAGCTCCAGCGCTCACGCTTGCCGAGCTTGTGCTGCCTGTCACCGCCCCACCTTCAAGATAGCCGATAAGACCGCCAACATAAGTCGAACCGGTTACCAAACCTGTCGCGTAGCTCGACGTTATTGTGCCAGAAGAATTATTTAACCCCACAAGACCGCCGACAAAATTGCCGCCGCTTACCGACCCTGTCGCATAGCTCGACATTATTGTGCCAGAAGAATTCTCCCCCATCAGACCGCCGACTACGTCAGTGCTAGCAGTGACCAAGCCTGTCGCATAGCTCTGCGTTACTGTGCCAGAATTACCCCCCGCCAAGCCGCCAACACGATCATAGCCCGCAACCGAGCCGCCAACGAGGCCGACATTGCTGATCGCACCTCCAAAGGCAACGTAACCGAACAGGCCGACATAATTCTGCGACGGACGGTTGATCGTCAAGTTGCTGATTGTGTGGCCGAGGCCGTTGAAGCTGCCTCTGAATGGTGTGCCGTTGTACGTGCCGGTGAATGGCGTTGTATCATTTCCGATTGGCGAAAATCCAGCGGTGCCCCACATGCCGGGGTAAACCCCATTTACAGCGGCAAGAGCCGGAGCCAGGTCAATATTGTTGGCGAGGGTATAGCTGGCGGTGAGATTCATCGCCATCAGTTGCAGTTGATGAGCATTCGTCACCGTTTGGCTCCATTCACTTCGCAGGAACGGCCGCGTCGATCCATCCACCATCCACCACGTATTGGCGAAATCCCAACCGGCGTAGGTGCCCGGCGTCATCAACTCAGCCGTACTCTTCCCCATCTCTCCGCTCGGCGTCCCGGCGCCAATACCACCAGTGCCGCTGTCAGCAGTTCCAATGCCAGAGGTATTCACATCCCAGAAGGCGTTGGTGATCGTGCCACCATTAAATCCGGCAAAACCGCCAAGTCCGCTGGAACCAGTACCGGCGGTAACCAGACCCGTGTTGTATGACTGAGAAACAGAACCGGCTTCCACATATCCAACAAAGCCGCCGATATTGCTGGAATTCAATCCACTCGTAACCTGGCCGATACTGTATGACTGCAAAATTGAACCCGTCGTCATATATCCGGCAAAACCACCTGTATCGATGGAAGAATCGGCAGCAGTCACTCTTCCCGAGCTTGAACTGCCGCTCACTGTTCCGCCATCGAGCCTGCCAAGAAAACCGCCGACATTACCGTAATTTTCAAAAATACTCAACGTAGTTTGCAGCGCTGAGAATGCACTGTTACTGCCGCTTTGAGCTACAGTATTCTCCGTGGCCGATGACGAGGATATAGCGCCTGTGGAAATACCAGCAAATCCACCGACATTCGACATGCCTGTGACAGAACTTCCAGTGACCGATACGTTATACACCGTGGTTGTCGGACCAATAACGCCAGCCAGAGCACCAACCCGGATATCACCGCTGACATTCACTCCGCTCAGGCGCAGGTTCTCTATGGTCTGGGAAGAACCTGAGTAGGCCGCGTCGAAAAGTCCGACAACGGAGTTACCGGCACCACTGATGCTGAGATTACTGATCGTATGACCTGCACCTTCGAACATGCCCGTAAACAGGTACGAAGACAACGAAGGATATAATCCAGCAAAACTGTTTTTGGCGGCTGCATACGTCGCATCGCTGATCCAGCCGCCAATCGGAGTAAAAGCCCCGGATGCAGTAATATCAGCGCCAAGCACGTAGTTGCCGGTCAGACTCATGCTCTGGAGCTGAGCAAGAGTCGAGATGATCGTATAGTTCTTCGTTGCTCCCACACTGCCAAGCTGAGTCGAAAAACTGGCCGTACTTGCAAGGTTCACCGGCGCATTGGCCGTGAACAGCGCCTGCGTACCGGAAATCACTCCATCCGTCGAGCCTTGACCGTACTTCAACGCGAGAGTACCGGTGCCGGTAACATTGATCGCGCTGTTGACCGTGATATTGCGATACGCATCGAGCGTCAGCGTATTGCCTGAACTCCAGCTTACCGTATCGTTGACAAAAATATCGCCATTGCCGGTTCCAGACGCGCTGGTCTGTAACGTCACATTGGTTGTCGCCAGATTATTCGAGAGCGTCGTCGCACCGATGCCGCTGGTTGTCAGCGCCGCGCTGCCGGATGAAATCGTGAAATCTGTCGGGTCGAGCAGCCAGTTACCGGTCTTGCCATACGTAGCGCGGGTGTCGATCTTCGCGTCATCCGCAATTTTGACCTTCGCGCCGGAGGTCTCGATGAAGCCGCCGTCGCCACCGTTTGGCGCGGATGCATCGAGTGTGCCGCTGACGGTGGTGGTACCGGTTTTCAAGTCGGAGACCAGAACGATCTTTCCGGCCCGGTTTGCAAAAGTTCTCGCCTGCACGATGCCGGTATTGTTGACCGCCGCGCGCGCCAGCTCGCTGGCAGCCCTGGCGCTCATCACCGCGACGCCGCCATCAGCCTGAATCAGCCCTTTGTTCGACGCCTGCGCCTGAACAGCGCCCTGATCGATGACTAAATTGATCATATCATCCCCGCCGAAATCCAGGCTCACTTTGTCACCGGCAAGCAGCGCCGCGCTGCCGCCATTGGCCTGAATCACGCCGTCATTCTCCACCTGCGGCGAGATGAGCGCCACCACGCCGCCCGGCATGGCCTCGATCACGCCCTGATTGATGACTGGCCCGGCGCTGCCAGCGCTGGAAAACCGGTATCTGGCCGTCAGAAAATCCCGGTCGGCCATATCGAGACTGGTTGCGACAATACCGCCGACATTGACCTGCGCCGTCTTGCCGAAAATGATGCCCGACTGGTTGATGAGAAAGAGCTGGCCGTTGGCGGTCAGTTTACCCATGATCTGGCTCGGATCGAGGTCGTGAATGCGGTTCAGCGCCGACGCCGTCGCGCCCGGTTGCTGGAAGGTCACCGACGCCTCCGAGCCGATATTGAAAGAATTCCAGTCCGCCACGAGTATCTGGCTCGTCTGATTCACGGTCATCGCGCTACCCGAAGTAGTGATAGAGGCGCTGCCGGCAGTGATCGCCCCGCCCGTCGGCAATTCTGTTGGTGACAACGCTACCGCGGGACGCCAGAGAGCCGCAAGCGCCGCGATGCTCAACGCGCCGCTGAGAACGATCGGGCAACCAACAGCGCCAGCCTTCTCGGAAACGACAATCCATTTTCCCCTGATTGCCGACCAGATTAGTTTATGTATCCTCTTCATGAACGGACAATTTGCTGTTGACTTTCAGATTCCATTCAGAATTTGACCATGCCCTGCAACCAGAAACGGCTGTTGTCGCTCTTGCCATCAGAGTTATTGCCGTTCGTGTTCCGCCCCGGATTTTCACCAATGGCATGCGCCCAACTGCACTGGATCAGATAACTTTTCGAAACTGTCCAGTTCAGAGTGACGCCAGCCCCTTCCAGCCAGTACTCATTCCTGCCGGTAATGTTTTTGACATCGTTCTTGTACCGGTTATGGTTCAGCTCGATGTGACCGGCATCGTAAAAGCCGCCCAGCTCAACTTTGCCCCATGCTGAAGAAACTGGTAACTGGTATTTGAGATCAGCGTTCAGAAGCTGTCCGGAATCACCTCCGCCTTCACCGACAGGGTATGCCCGAACGCCATAGGGACCGCCGAGGTATAATTTTTCACTCGTATCGAGGTTGTTGAAGGCGAACTGGCTGCTGCATGAAAGATTCAGTGTTACGCGGCTGCTCACCTTTTGCAGGCGGTTGCAGCTACCGGTCATGCTGGCAAAGTCGCCCATGACGCCGTGCTGGGTATCATATCTGGCGGGTTGAAAAAAATTGCCGTAATTGAAGGAGATATTGAGCATTGTGGCCCCCCCGCCAAGCCACTTGTCATTATTGAGCAGCGACAGGCTGGCACTGGCCTCTTTCACGGTTTTGCGTTGCAAGCCGTTCGCCCTCTGACGATCGATCAGATGCTTGCTGATATAGCCAACACCTGCGGAAACTGTCGTTTTACGATTCTTGACGATGGGCCAGCTCAACCCTCCATCGATAATGCTGCTCTCGCCCTTGTAATCGAGACTTTCCAGTTGTTGTACAAGCTTGTAGTTCATGACCGTCCAGGTAAGCCTACCCCGAAGTCCGCAGAATCCGATCGGAAAATTGTATCCGAATACCCCCTGGTTCAACCCCGCCGAGCCGGAATACATAACGGTAAACCGATCACCGTATCGTAACGGATCGTTCAGCGTCACCAGTGCATAGCCGCTCCATGCACCGGTATAGTAGTTTCCCATGTTATCGCTCCAGGCGACGCCTGAAACAAGCGGATCTTCGTTGATCTCGAAAGTCACGACGCTGGTGTCGGTAACCGATCCCGGCGAAATCATTGACCTGGCGTGAATTCCCGGCAGGTCTTTCACAAGAATAAGAGAGTATTCGAGACATCTCAGATTCAAGGCCTCTCCGGGGGTGGCTCCCTGAATGGCAAATCCTTCGAGCGTTTTATCGCAGATTCTGACCGAAGCGCCCCGTTTTATTCTGATGGTGCCATCACTTTTGCCCTGAACGATCGCGATCCTGATGATACCACCCACCAGATCCTGTTCGGGCAGATAGGCTTGCGCAAGAAACCATCCTTTTGCCTTCAGATGCGCGGTCACTTTGTCGAGAATCCCCTGCAAGGCATTCATATCGATGCTCTTTCCGATATTTTCTGCCACGAGCGACTGTAACTCGGCGTCAGTCGTCAACTCCTCGTATCCATAAAAACGAAAAGCGGTGACCGTCACCTGAATCTCTCCATTGCCTCTGGCCGTGACCACAGGCAAATGCTCCTCTATCTGTGGCAGGCTTTCAGGAAGCTCGCGTTGCGGAGCCTGAGAGCGCATGATGCTGCCCGCGTCGGGTTGACCGGGTGGTACCGCCGCATCGAGCTTCGAACAGACAAGCAGAGCCACGGTAATAAAAACAATACATCCTGGTTTATAGACAGAGAAACACATAGTGAAGCGAGTGAGTTGAAGGTGCAAGGATTCGCGCGAAAAAAATACCTATATAACCTGACTCTGAGCGGAACTGGAGAATCTCGGCTCTTATTGATACAATAACGCTTTGCAGAGTTTGACGGGAATTGAAAAGTCTGAATCATCCAGGATGAAACATCTGATCAAAGAGCAATCACAAAAACCCGACCGAGCCTCCCCCGCCAAAGCATCTTTCATTTATTTACTTGTTTTAAAGACAGTTACACGTTTTATCGCAAAGCATTGCAACAACGCATCGATACGATGTTTCCCGCTCTTGCGTACGATATCCTCTGACGATAATGCAACTGGTGTAATAATAACA